>JACMJP010000523.1 GCA_014380545.1 Chitinophagales bacterium
GTTATATATACATTTCCATTGTTATCAGTATTAATGCATTTTAAAAAAGGTTCTGAGTCGTCCGGACCATTTATACCGAAGGCATAAATATAATTTCCATATTGGTCATATTTTGCAACGAACAGGTCTACGTCATCTTCTTCATACGAAGTTACATTAGCTACCCCTGCATCGGGGTCAAAGTCTACAGTATTTACATATTTTCCAGCTATACAGATATTGCCCGATATATCAATATTCATTTTAAAATTGGTACTGTTATTCCAAATTGTTTTTACAAATTGAAGTGCCCCTGAAGAATTATATTTAACAAAAAAATTGTCTATGCCATTACCAGTACCATGATAATTCATATCAGGTCCGGGATCATAATCTGCCGAATCTTCTGCATATCCGCTTAAAAATATTGATCCCTCTTCATCTACAATTATAGAATTGCTGATATCTTCTCCTGTTCCGCCAATACTATAAGCAAAAATATAATTTCCGTTTGCATCATATTTTGCAAAAAAGATATCAAAATCGCCTGACGAACTTAATTCCTGCGTACCCGGACCAGGGTCAAAATCTACTACATCTTCGTAAGCTCCGGTAATGTAAATATTTCCGTCTGCATCAATTATAGTTTCACAATATCCGCCCGGTACAGGAAGATTAAAGCCCCATTCAATATCAAGTTGTGCTTGAAGCGAGGAGGCAGTACATATGCAAAAGAATAGAGTAGGTATAGTTAAGATGCTTTTTAAGTTACTTTTTTTGGACAATTTATACAGCATGTTTTCAATGTTTTAGTAGATTATATTATCAAATATAACAAAATGATTTCATAATTTAAATTGTTGCTCAAAAATACCACTGCTTAAAAATAAATATATCTACAAATTATTATGTTCCTTTTTCATCTCCACCACATAAACCGGAGACGGAATTTCAATTCCATTTTCTTTAAAGGCATTTTTAATTGCAATAATACCTTCGCTTTGTGCTTGTAAGTGATCTGTCTGTTTATATTTTTTTATCCAGAAGCGCACAAGCACTTTCATACTATTGTTTCCAAATTCAGTAAAAAATACTTCTATTTCTTTTGCAGCATTAATGAAAGTAACATTGGTTACAGCTTTTGTTGTAATACTTTTTACGAGTTCAGGATCTGTATTGTAAGAAACACCAACTGTAATATCCACTCTTCTTTCTTTTGTAAGCGAATAATTAATTAATGGATTTGCAAGCACAAGTTTATTTGGAATTTTTACATCAACACCATTTGTTTGTCGCACGGTTGTGTTGCGCAAATTAATTTCAACAATGGTTCCGAGAAAAGTATTGCTTTCAACAAAATCACCCACCTTATAACTTTTGCGAGTGGTCATAATAATTCCCGCAACAGCACTTGATAAAGTATCCTGCAATGCAAGTCCTAATATTAATCCCAGAATTCCTGCCCCGGCAAATAAGGATGATACTGTATGATTTAATCCAAGAATACTAAGCGCAATAAAAATTCCGAAAATGACAAATAGAACAGAAATAAAACTGGCCATCACTGTTGCAATAGCAGGGTTATTATCAGACTTTCTTTTATAAATTTTTGTTGTAATGCGTCGAACAAATCCGGCGAGAATAAAAATGAGCACCATAAAAATAATTGCAAGTAAAATATTCGGCAATTGCATTTTAAATGCATTAAACCACAGCTCAAATTTTTGCCATGGGCTTGTTATAGTTTCTGTTGTTTGCAAAAGCATGCAACAAATATATTGAGAATAAACAGGAGATTAATTATGACAAAAGTTGTATGAAATATTCGCAAATATGCAGCGTTCATTTATTACTTAAAAACCACAGCAATATGAGAAGCACTATTCTTTCAACCGCAATCCTCAGTATTTTATTTTATCATCAGTTATCAGCTCAAATTTCACCGGATGCCGATACATGCCAAAATCATATCCAGACAGAAGGTTATATTTTGCAGATAACACCTGATGCACGGGCAGCATCGCTTGGTGATATGGGAACGGCAACTGCGCCGGATGAAAATTCTATTTTTCATAACACATCAGCACTGGCATTTATTGAAAGTGATTATGGGTTTTCAGCAGGCGCTGGTAGCCGGGAAAATTATTATTACAGTTATAATTTTTATCATTTATCCACCTTTTACAAAATAGATTCTTTAAACATACTTTCTGTTGGTGGAAGATTATTAGACCTTCCAGGCATAAATATTACTGATATTAACGGTAGTTTGAGATCCGAAAAAAATCCTTATCAGTCGAATATAGAAATTGGTTATGCCAGAAAACTAAATAAAGTTTTATCTGTGGGATTTGATATAAAATACATAAGAGAAGATTATGGTGAATTTAATCTCGGTTATTTTAATGGTGTTGAAATTAAACAGGTTATTGCAAATGGTTTTGCAGCAGACCTCTCATTATTTTTTCAAAAAGCATTTGATAAAAATAATAATCAAAAGAAAATTACTGCAGGAGCAGTGTTATCAAATATTGGAAATCAGATTTCAGTACTTGATTTTCGGGATGAAAAATATTTTTTACCGCAAAATCTTTCATTGGGTACGGGATATAAAACACAATTGAATAAAAATCATAGTTTATTTGCCGGAATAGAGTTTAATAAGCTGTTAGTGCCTGCACTGCTTCAGGAAGACAAAGATGAAGATGGCTTTTTAGATCATTCGGAAACAAGTACAGTTGCCGGAATTTTTGAATCTTTTGCTGATGCCCCATGCGGTTGCGCTCAGGAGTTGCAGGAAATAAGTATTTCCGCAGGCGCTGAATATTGGTTTAGAAATTTTTTTGCTGCAAGGGTGGGTTATTATTATGCTCACCCAGAGCAGGGCATTAACAGACTTTTTACAACAGGAATAGGAGCGCAATATAAAAATTTTGAACTCGATCTTTCTATGCAGGTTAATACAGTGCCGGAAGAAGATATTTATTTTTACAGGGCAACATTACTTTCCACATTTAATAAAAAAGAAAAGATGCAGTAATAATTACTGCATCTTTTCTTTTTTATCTCTATTTAATTCATTTTTTCTTTCAAATATTTTCCTGTATAACTTTCTTTTACTTTTAATATTCCTTCAGGAGTTCCGGCATACACTAAATTACCACCTTTATCTCCGCCTTCCGGTCCCAGATCAATAACATAATCGGCGCATTTAATTACTTCAAGATTATGTTCAATTACAATAATGGAATGTCCGATCTCAATTAATGCATGAAATGCATCTAATAATTTATGAATATCATGAAAATGCAAACCTGTTGTTGGTTCATCGAAAATAAATAAGATGTGCGCTTTACTTTTTCCTTTACCCAGAAAACTTGCAAGCTTTACTCTTTGTGCTTCACCACCAGAAAGTGTGCTGCTGCTTTGTCCCAGTTTCACATACCCTAATCCAACATCAAATAATGGTTGTAATTTATTTACGATGTCTTTCTCATCTTTCATAAATACTAATGCTTCTTCAACACTTAATTGCAACACATCGCTAATGTTTTTGTTTTTATATTTTACTTCCAGCGTTTCCTCTTTAAATCTTTTTCCGCCGCATTCTTCACAAACCAAATGTACATCTGCAAGAAATTGCATTTCTACAACTATTTCTCCTTCACCTTTGCAGGTATCACAACGCCCACCATCTACATTAAAAGAAAAATGCCCCGGTTTTAATCCTCTTGCTTTCGAACCCTGTTGTTTCGAAAATAATTCTCTTATTTCATCATAAGCCTTTACATAGGTAACCGGATTACTTCTTGATGATTTACCAATTGGGTCCTGATCTATCATTTCAACCTGTGTTATTTTTTTCACATCGCCTGAAATAGTTTTTGAAATAAATGCAGTATCACTTACATCGTCAAGTATTTTTACTAATTCAGGATGCAGGATATGTTTTATTAAAGTTGTTTTTCCACTGCCGCTCACACCTGTTACAACAACGAAACTATGTAGCGGAATTTCAACATCGAGGTTTTTTAAATTGTGCATGTGCGCATTTTTTATTTTTATTTTATTCACACTTTTTCTGCGCAATTTGGGTGTATCAATTTTTCTTTTTTCAGATAAATAATTTCCTGTTAAACTTTTTTCATCTTTAAGAATGGAATTAAAATCACCTGTAAAAACAACGTAACCTCCGTGTATTCCTGCCAGCGGGCCTATATCAATGATATGACCTGCATTTTTAATTACTTCTTCTTCATGTTCAACCACCACAACAGTATTGCCGAGGTTGCGTAAACTTTTTAAAACCGTAACCAATCTTTCTGTATCTCTTGGGTGCAAACCAACGCTGGGTTCATCCAAAATATATAATGATGAAGTGAGATTGCTTCCAAGTGTTCTTGTTAAATTGATACGCTGTGTTTCGCCACCACTTAATGTATTGCTTCTGCGATTTAATGTTAAATATCCTAAACCGAGATCAAGCATATATTTTAGTCTGTTTTGAATTTCCAATAAAATTCTTGAAGCAATTTTTTTCTCATATGCATCTAATTGAATATTTTTAAAATAATTATCCAACTCTTCAACAGGCATATCCAACAATTCTGAAATACTTTTTTTATTTATCTTCACATAATTAGCGTCCTTTCTTATCCTGCTTCCGTTGCACTCCGGGCAAACCGTTTTTCCCCTGTATCTCGCAAGCATAACACGATACTGAATTTTGTATGCGTTTTCTTCCAGCATTTTAAAAAAATCATTCAGGCTCCAGAAATAATCATTGCCTGTCCATAAGAGATCCTGCTGTTCTTTTGTAAGCTGATAATATGGTTTATGAATAGGAAAATTAAATTTATTTGCATTTTTAATGAGTTCCTCAAGCCACAATTTCATCTTTTCCCCTTTCCAGCAGGCAATCGCACCCTGGTAAAGGGAAAGATTTTTATCCGGAATAACGAGGTCTTTATCAATTCCGATTATGGTTCCAAAACCTTCACATCGTTTACATGCTCCATACGGGTTATTTTGTGCGAAAAAATTGGGTGATGGTTCTTCAAATATAATTCCGTCTGCCTCAAATTTATTTGAGAACAATTTGTCTTTTTTATTTTCTGACCTGATGATACATTCACCATGTCCCTCATAAAATGCCGTGTTTACACTGTCGGAAATTCTATTAATATTTTCTTCATCATCTTTTTTTACGATCACCCTGTCGATCAATAAATATATTTCGTCTTTTGCTTTTGCGTCCAATTTATTTTCTTCTACATCATCCAGTTTAATAATTTCATTATTTATTAAAAATCTTGTAAATCCTTTTTGCTGATGAATGGATGCAACATTTTGCAGTGATTTTTTTTCCAAATTAATTTTTACAAGAATAAAAATTTTATCCCCTTCATTAAATGATTGAATATAATCCACAGCATCATGCACCTCATGCTTTTTTACTTCCAATCCTGAAACAGGGGAATATGTTTTTCCTGCCCTTGCAAATAACAAGCGCATGTAATCATAAATCTCCGTTAAACTTCCAACTGTTGAGCGGGTTGTTCTTGTTGTAACCTTTTGATCTAATGCAATGGCAGGACATATGCCTTTTATGTAATCAACATCAGGTTTATTTAATCTTGTCAGGAATTGCCTTGCATAACTTGAAAGGCTTTCAACATATCTTCTTTGCCCCTCGGCATACAACGTATCAATGGTTAAAGATGATTTTCCTGAACCGCTCACACCTGTAACTACCACAAGCTTATTTCTGGGTATGGAAACATCTATATTTCTAAGGTTATGTTCTCTTGCTCCTTTAATAAAGATATTATGAAGGCCATCAATAACCTTGTTAGGTTTATGGATCAACGAACCCTTACTCTTCACTTTTACCTCATCATTACCCATTTCCGGCCGCTCCATGGTATTATTCTTGTTTTTCTTCATTCTGTTTAATACTTATAATTAAAGATACTGTTCGATGAAAATTTTTCAGATTTTTTTCCCTATTTATGAAACTTTAACATATTCTGTCCGTAAATCTTGTCCAATTGTTTTGAAAACCCGAAAACAATTATATATTTGTACTAACAATTTAATTAAAACTTACTCAATTAACTGCTTATAAGGAATACTTCTACACTTTAAATCATTTGAAGTAAAAATTGTTTCATCCAATAACCTTATAGTTATGCAGCCACAATCTGTTTCAGACAAAAAACTGGTTAAACAGTACATGTCAGGTAATGAATCCTCTTTGCAGGTACTAATTAATCGCCACAAAGATAAAGTCTTCACCTCCATTATGTTTACAGTGAAGGATACTTATCTTGCCGAAGATATTTTCCAGGATACTTTTGTAAAAGTAGTTGATACCTTGCGGGCGGGCAGGTATCGTGAAGAAGATAAATTTCTTCCATGGGTATTACGTATAGCTCATAACCTTTGCATTGATCATTTCAGAAGAGGGAAAAGGATGCCCATGGTTACCACAGGAGATGGTTTTGATATTTTTGATGTGCTGAAATTTTCTGACACGAATGCACAGGAAAAGATGATACATGAGCAAACAGCAGAAAGAGTTAGAACATTAGTAAATAGTCTTCCTGAAGAACAAAAACAGGTCTTGGTTTTGCGCCATTATAGTGATATGAGTTTCAAGGAGATTTCTGATATGACAGGTGTGAGCATTAATACTGCCTTGGGAAGAATGCGTTATGCATTGATAAATCTGAGAAAAATGATGGTAGAAAAAAATATTACAATCTGATACAATACCATATATAACATTACGTTTAAATAGCGGCTTTTAAAAATGAAGAGCCGCTATTTTTTTTGAACAATATTAATTTAACCTAAAAATGTACTGCATGACAAAAACCATTACGCAAGACAATCTCATCAGGTACATTTACAATGAAATTTCGCTGGAAGAAGCTTCTCTTATTGACGAAGCGATAAAGGCTGACTGGGCGCTCAAAGAATTATATGAGCAATTGCTTGAAGGCAAAACCCAGTTGGATAAGGCTGCTTTTTCGCCGAAGAAAATTGTAATTGATACCATTCTTGCTTATAGCAAAGACACGGCTCCGATGGAGCATACGTTATAAACAAGTTTATTTAAACACATTAAATAAAAACACCATCACTATATTACGATGGTGTTTTTTATTTTTTGCTTTCTCTGCCCTAAATCTCTTTGGTGTGACTTTATTATCTGTCCAACGTTATCTAAGAAATAAGTTCTTTCAAGAGTATTCAGGAGAAGGTTATCATTTTTTATTCCTTTACAAATTTTGTAATATACTCTCCTGCCCCATCAAATACTTTCAGCAAATAAATTCCGGGTGTTAAATTATTAATTTGTAATTCAAAATTATTTTCTCCTTCAAACATTACATGCATTTCACTCATCATTATCCTTCCATTCATATCAACAATCATGACTTGTTGTTCCTTTTCGTAGCTTGAAATATAATTTACAAACAGGTTTTCTTTTGCAGGATTAGGATGGATCATTAAAAGGTCTTCATCAGTATCAACAAATGTTTCACTATCACTCAGACGGCAACCTGTTGTATTAAAAGTTTTAGTCCCTGATTTAAAATTTCCTGTAGGGCAAATAGCCGTAACGTTCCATTTATATTGTGTGCAAACAGATAAACCCGTAAGCGTATAACTTGTAGAAGTTGTATTAACGGTTGTCCATATAGTTGAGGTTGACAACCTGTATTTTAATTTATAATTTGTAGCACCTTCATCACTCCAGTTGAGTGTTGCAGCAGTAGCTGTAATATCCGTTGAAGTTAAACCCATTGGGTTTTCACAAATAACTACAGGATCAATCTGAATTCTCAAATAAGTTACAGAATCTTCAACATAGATAGTTCCGAGTAACCAATGCGTAAGTTTTGCAGTAACATAAGCCGTTATGTTATATGTACCTGCTCCCGCTGTAGATGGGTTACCACTTATTTTAATACATGATTTTGCGTTGCCCGGGAAAACACATGTTGCAGGGTTACAAGTGTAGGTAAATCCCGGTGGTAAACCGCTTACACTGTTTAATGTGATATTCTTGTATTTTAATGTGAAGCCTGAATCGGTTGTATCTTTTGGAACTACAACTGTAACTGTAGTGCTGTAGCTTGTTACGTTATCTGCGGTTACAGGCAGGTTTGTTATACTATCCGGGCATATCCCTGAAGTACATGAAGCATCAACTGTGCATGGTTGAGCGTAACTAATAAGTGTAATCAGAAGACCAAAAATTGTTGTAGATAAAAATCGTTTCATATTTTAGGTTTTAGAAATGATGAAATAAGGATTGGAAGGTAAAATGAATTCTTTATTTGTGCAAGAAAAACCAAATAAAAAAACCAAACAGAATTTTTCATCTGTTTGGTAAAAAATTAATAACTCCGGTTTGCAAACATTAAAAGCTGCAAACAAAAATTAATAAATTACTGAATAATTAATTTTATTGAAGTATAATTTTCTTTGCTTTTTAAAATGCAGAAATAAATTCCTTTTTCAACTTTATTTCCTGCATTATTTATAGCATTCCATGTAATTGTACTTGATCCTGTAAAGGTTTCTATTTTTTCTGTATAAATAATTTCGCCAACAGCATTTATAATTTCCATTTCAATTGGTTCATTTGTTAATGATTCAAATTGAATATTAAATATTTCTGAAGATGGGTTTGGATAAATTGAAATATTTTGAATGATAATTTCAGGATCAAGATATTCAACAATTGTATCAATATCGGGAACAGCTAAACTCACATCGGTATATACTCTGAATGAACCCGGCTCTAAAGTAAAGGAAGCATGTGTGTCAGAAACATTTATTGAATCACCGGAAAAATAATCATACCATTTACCTGTATGTTGAAAATTTGGATCAATTGTTCCGGATGTAACCTGAAAATTTCCAAGCACTGTAACATTCATATCATCATCATTTAAATTAACTGCTTTAACAGAGCCGCCAACATTCATTGTAAAATCATCTGTACCGAATGCAGGGTAATTTTTTTTCAAATGATTTAATGCACTGTATGTTTGATATAAATGATACCGATTAGGATTATCGAGATAATCCCAGCGAACAGGCTTATTACATACACGGCATCCATAATCAATACTATAATCATATCCTACTTCACCAAATTGCCAGATCATTTTTGGACCCGGAATCGCAACATGAAATGCAGCGGCAGCTTCCATGCGCAATAATGCTGTATTTAATTCTTTTGCATTATGATCAGGATTTGTTGTATTGCCATATGTAAGATTTTTGTACATCAATCTTTCTTCATCATGACTTTCCATGTAAACAACTGCATGCGGGTCTTCCCATCCCCTGCTTTTATAACTTGCCCAATTAAGGTCACTGCCCGAATAACCCATTGTTGCCTGGTTATAATTATAACTCATGTTACCCCACAATAAAAAACCCCTGTTTGATAATTCCTTTTCTTCACTGTTCTCTGCAAAATGTTCAAGAATTAATATCGCATTGTCTTTTATTAAGCGAATGGAATCTTCAATATCCTGCCATATATTAATGCGGCTTGCATCATACATACCCCATGCGCCAACATCACCTAATGTATTATTTTGTGTGTATCCTTTACTCAGATCAAAACGATATCCATCTATATTATATTCCTGAAACCAATACCTGAATGTGAGTGTGCGCATTTTTTTTGTAGCGTCGCTTTCATGATTAAAATCATATCCGACATTATAATCATGTTTTGGAATTTGATTTAAATAAGGATTTTCTGCTGATGGAGTATTTGCAACAGCATCCCACCACATTTGCGCAAGCGGGCTCTGACCGAATGCATGATTCATTGCTATATCCATAATAACTGCAATTCCATTTGCATGACAGGTGTCAATAAATTCTTTGAATTTATTTTTTGTGCCATAATATTTATCTAAGGCAGTAAAAAAACTTGGGTTATATCCCCAGCTTTCATTTCCTTCAAATTCATTTACCGGCATTAATTCAATCGCATTTACACCAAGTGTAATTAAATAATTTAATGTGTCAATTAATGTTTGATAATTTCTTGCTTCAGAAAAATCCCGAACTAATAATTCATAAATAATTAAATCGCCGTTTGCAGGAGGAATAAAATCATCAACCACCCAATTATATTCAGGTTGTGCTGTTTGTAAAACAGAAACATTACCGGTTGTTTTTCCTACAGGGTAATCCATCAAACCCGGATATGTGGCTTCACTTATATATGCATCATCATCAGGATCAAGTATTTTTTCGCATAAAGGATCAGCAACTTTTAAATTGCCATCAATTAAATATTGAAATGCATATTCCTGTGCTGCGGTTAATCCTGTAATTGTTTTCCAATATGTTTTTCCATCGGGTGTAATATTCATAAAAAAATCATCCTGTAATTCCCAATTGCTGAAATCACCAATTGCAAAAACATAATCTTTATAAGGAGCAAATAAAACAAGTGTAACTGTATTATCATCCATATAATTAATTCCCTGGTGTACACCAGCAGGAAGATCTGCAACAGTTATGTCAGGCAAAATAAAATATGTTGTTGTGTCTGAAACCGAAGATACATCGTCTGATGCTTTTAATACAATTGTATGTGTGCCACTTCCTGTTGCAGTTATAGGAAATGTAATTGTTGAGTCGGGTGTGTATGCTTCCAGAACATCATCAACATATAATTCAAGAAGATCAGAATATGTACTTACACCTTCCACATATATTTCACTTCCTTCTTCAACAATATAAAAATCACTTGATGGAAAAAGAATCGCAACGTTTAATCCTGCTTCATATACACCTGTATAAATATCTGAGCCATCTGCTTCTCTTCCAACAATACTTCCATCTGCATTTCTAAAAACAAAACTCATTTGATAAACAATTTCAGTTCCGCTTATTCCATAAAAATCTGTGATATTATATGTGATGGAATATTTATTATCTCCAAGTGCAGTCATTTCCACTTCCGGGTCTGCTGTACCCCATGTTCCCTGCACATGCTTCCAGTCGCTTAGGGAAATGCTTGCGTCCGTAATTACCCCTGTGTGTGCATATATGGTTCCTGCATAATCTTCCAGTGCTCCATTTCCCTGTGACGCATCAAAAATAATTGTAACATCATCCGTTACTGTCGGAAAAAAAGGATCA
Organism: Chitinophagales bacterium; assembly: GCA_014380545.1. Classification (GTDB taxonomy): domain Bacteria; phylum Bacteroidota; class Bacteroidia; order Chitinophagales; family BACL12; genus JACMJP01. The sequence continues at coordinate 11,173 of JACMJP010000523.1, forward strand.
GTAATTACAACCTGAGAGAAAATATTTACAGATGTAAACAGGATGAAAAGAAATGTGCTAAATAATTTATTGCCCATAAAATAAGTTTGAAGTATGAAGATAAAAAAACCCGATGATTATTCACCGGGTTTTTATGTAATATTTGAAAATTATTATTGTTTAATGAATGTGCCTGAAGAAACTTTTCCTGCAACTTCAAAACGATAAATATAATTTCCTGCTGCAAGATCAGAAGCATCAAAAGTAACTGCATTAAATCCTGATGGCTGAGCATTGTTATTAATAACACTTGCAACCTGGTTACCCATCATATCATATACATTTAATGATACATTTTGAGCTGATGTTAAAGTATAAGAAAAAGCTGTAACATTTTGAACAGGGTTAGGTGTAACACTTGCGCTGTTTAAATAAGTAATGTCATTAATGCCACTTAATACAGGATCGCTGCCATCACATCTAAAGCAATGATCCCAGCAGAATTGTAAACCTTTATCTTGTCCGGGAATAACTAATGTGCGGTTTACATTTCCAGCTCCGTCATCAAGTCCGCAGCCATCAGCGCCAATTGTATTGGTTGCATCTGTTCCTTCGTTTGTGCCCCAATCGTTATTTACGAATTTGTACAATTGTTCAGTACCGATTGCTGCAGTTGAATAAGTAACTGTAATACTCCATACATTAGAACCAAGGTCAGTTAGAGCACAAGATGGATCTGCAGGAGACCAATCAGCAACGCCTGAAGTAGCATCAACAGTCGTAAAATTTCCACCAATGCGGATACCGTTGGCACCTAATACATTTCCTGCTGCCAGGTAATCAGTAATGTCTACCTGGTAGGTAATGTTTACCTGCGCAGAAACAACTGCTGCAAGAAATAAAAGGGAAAATACTGAGTAAACTTTTTTCATAGCTATGAATTTTTGTTTTTGAAATGAATAATATGAACACAAATCTAATTAATGTTTTTTTAAAAAAACAAAAAAAATCATTCGTGCAATAATTAATTTCAGGAAATAACCCTGCGGGTATATTCAAATTTAAACAATGGTAAGGTTTCATAATTCAAGGTCATTTTCCGGGCTATTTAATTCTCCACAGTTTAATTTTTCCTCGCTTCTTCCCTATAAAGTGTAAAAATCACACTTTCCCTAATAAACCTCCCTTCAAATCTGCAATACCTGAAAAAATGAAATTTCAAAAATCAGCGCTTTATTTTCTAAAATGCTAAAGACACAATTAAAATATGGATATTAAATACGTATTTGTAAATTTGTTTAAGAATATTGGTATAAGTAAAAAAAAACATTTAGTATTGCTTGCTTTTTAATCAACAATTCATCTACTAACATTAAATTTTTTTAACCCTGTTCGCCGGCAAGGCGGGCTTAAAACAAAGATTGCATGAAGATCATGTACAAAATTCATCAGCACATTTTGTTGTTTGTTTCTGTTTGCAGTATATCATTTGCAACAGCACAATCAGCAAGTATTTCGGGCAGCGTTAAAGACGTAAATGGAGAACCGCTCATAGGGGCAACCATCCAATTGCTCGGAAGCAACACAGGGACTGTTGCAGATATTGATGGCAATTATAACTTGTCTGACATTGCTCCCGGAGAATATACTATGCTATGCTCCTTTATCGGCTACCTGAAATTGGAAGAAGCTATAACTCTTGCTGCAAATCAAAATCTTACAAAGGACATTGTATTGCAGGATGATGCCTTATTATTAGAAACAACTGTGGTTGTTGGTTATGGAACTACACAGGTAAAAGACCTTACAGGTTCGGTAACTTCCATTTCAACAAAAGATTTTTCCCAGGGAAATATTACTACTCCTGAGCAATTAGTAACAGGTAAAATTGCCGGGGTACAAATAACTTCTAATAGTGGTGCTCCGGGTTCCGGCAGCAGAATAAGAATAAGGGGCGGTACTTCACTAAATGCAAGTAATGACCCACTCATTGTAATTGACGGAGTGCCAGTTGATAATAATGGTATATCAGGCGCAGCAAATGCATTAAATCTTGTAAACCCTGATGATATTGAAAATATCACTGTATTAAAAGATGCATCTGCCGCTGCAATTTACGGATCAAGAGCTGCAAATGGAGTGATCATCATTACAACAAAAAAAGGAATTGCGGATAATAAATTACATATAAACTTCAGCACAAATAATTCCATTGCCCAAACTACAAATTTTGTTGATGTTCTAACTGCAGATGAATTGAGGGAAGTCATAAATGCAAATGGAACAGCACTTCAACAGGGGAAACTTGGTGATGCAAATACAAACTGGCAGGAAGAAATTTACAGAACAGGTATCAGTTCAGATAATGATCTAACTTTTTCCGGAGGTTTAAAAAGCCTGCCATACAGATTGAATCTTGAATTCATGAATGAACAGGGGATTTTAGATCGTTCGCAACTCGGAAGAATGGGAGCTTCTTTAAACATCTCCCCAACACTAATGAACGGTAATTTGAAAATTGATGGAAATGCAAAATATTATCATACGGATAATTTCTTTGCTGACCAGGGTGCTATCGGTACAGCAGTAACGTTTGATCCCACACAACCTGTTAATTCCGAAAGTGAAGCTTACGGTGGATATTTTGAGTGGATTGATGGCTCAGGCAATTTAGTAAATCTTGCGCCTAAAAATCCGGTAGGGTTATTATATCAAAAAGATGATGAAAGTGATGTAAACCGCTTTCTCGGAAATTTGAAATTAGATTACAAATTTCATTTTCTTCCTGACTTACATGGAGTTCTTAATCTGGGAACAGATATAACAAGAAGCGAGGGTAATGTTTTTATACCGGAAACTGCAGCATCCTCTTTCGGACAACAGGGAGTAAGAACTCACTATGAGCAGGATAAAGACAATAAATTGCTTGAAGCATATTTCAACTATATAAAAGAATTAAAATCCATTTCAAGTAAAATAGATCTTACAGCAGGTTATTCTTATCAAAACTGGTTGACTAAAAAACCTGCTTTTGCAAGTTTAAATGCTTTATTCGATACAATTACGCCGGCAGGGATTGATTTCGAAACGGAAAATACATTATTATCATTTTACGGAAGATTAAATTATAATCTGAAAGAAAAATATTTACTAACTGCTACCTTAAGAGAGGATGGTTCTTCAAGATTTAGTCCGGATACCCGATGGGGATTATTTCCTTCTGTTGCGTTAGCATGGCGCATAAGTGAAGAATCTTTTTTGCAAAACTCAGGGGTGTATTTAAAGCTGCGCCTCGGATATGGTGTAACAGGTCAGCAGGATCTTTCATATGGTGATGTATATAATGACTATCCATACATAGCAAATTATGATTCCAGTACATCAACTGCACAATATGAATTTGGCGGAGAATATTATTATTTGCTTCGCCCTGATGGTTATGACCCGAATATTAAATGGGAAGAAACATCAAGTTATAATGCAGGATTAGATTTCGGTTTTGCGAATGATCGTATTTCAGGAAGTATAGATATTTATAAAAAAGTAACTGACGATTTATTGGCAACAATTCCAATTCCTGCAGGAACAAATTTCACGAATCAAATTCTTACGAATGTTGGAAGTATGGAAAATACAGGTGTTGAAGCAAACCTGAATATCGTTGTTTATGATACAAAAGATGTAGGGGTTTTATTAGGGATAAATGGAACTGCAAATAAAAATGAGATAACAAATCTTACAAAGGTGCAGGACACAACATCCGCCGGAATTTTAACTGGCGGCATTGATGGTGGCATTGGAAACAATATCCAGATTCAGTCCGTTGGTTATGCTACTAATACATTCTTCGCTTACCA
>JACMJP010000005.1 GCA_014380545.1 Chitinophagales bacterium
AATAATGATTTTTGTGTTATTCTTGCTCTTGCAACATCGCTTGCACCCGCAGGAACTTTTACCTTTACTTTAAATTTATCACTTCCGATTAATTCAACTTCTGCCAGCGAAAATCCATTTTTACTTTTCACAACCTGACCATCTGAATTATATATAGTGATTTTTAAATTAGAGAGCAAACCCAAACAAAGAGGCGAACCGTTTGTTCCGCATATAAAGGAAACAGTGCTGCCTCCACTTCCGGGAACACTAAATCCCAGGTCAAGAAATGCAGATGCGGTCATATCCAGTGGTATAGTAAGCAGTGCATAATTATTTTTATTTATATCCACAGAATTATCTGCATTTATAACCCCGGATCCACAAACTAAGGGCACAACCGGGTGGCATGGGCCCTGAGCAAAAATATAGTCAGCATATACAACATCAGCTGCGGGCGCATGCACTGCGCCGTACACATCAAGCTGATTGTTTAAAGAAACAAGACCGCCCAAAGTAATTCTTATTGCATGTGCAGTTTCATTTTTTGGTACTTTAATTCTTGCTATACCTTTTCCGTCTGTAGTTAATTGAATATCGGCAATGGCAAGTCCTGTTTTTTGGGCAATTACATTATCATTCTCGTCAAGTAAATAAAGGTTTATGCTTTCCAGAACATCTACATTCAATATAACTTCATCTCCTACATAAACTGCAACTATTGAACCTCCCGGTGCAGGGTTACTAAATCCCATTTCTAAAAAAGAGGAGCTAAGAATACCAAGATTTGTTCTTAATGTTGTGTATGTATCTAAATTATCATCTGTAGCATTTTCGGGATTATCTACGCCTGAAGGGCAAAAAATGATAACAATGGGATCACAGGGTCCATGATCTATTAAAACATCAGCTCTGTTTTGTGCGGTTAGCGAAAACATATTTATTACTATACATAAACATGCGAAGATTGATCTGTAGTAATTCTTCATAAATTCAATTTTATAGGTTACGAAATAATAAAAATTAACAGGCAAACGAACTCACATCATGCTATCAATAATATATAACATATGTAACTGATAAGGGTGAGTATTTAAATAAGGTGAGTATGTTAAAGGAGGTTCTGTGGCAAATGTAATTCAAAAATCTATTCATAATTCATTTTAAAAAAAATAAACCGTTAAGTCACATGGAACAGTAAGGACTGAGACAAGCTACAAGGAAGATTAAATTTTTGTTATGCTTATTTCTAAAAGTACTTATTCATGAAAGAGTATGCATATATTTTCAAAGATATAATAGGGGATAAATTAAGTTTCCGGAAAATTTCCAATATTACTTTATAAAAAATGCAACCTGCTCATTTAATAAGAGCAGATTGCTATATATAGATGTGAGTATGCAAAATAATTATTCCAGGCTGATCTTTTTAGTGAGAATAATATTTTCAGCCTGCAATTGAATTATATAAATTCCTTTGGAAAGATCAGAAGCGTTATATGTTCTTGAATAATTCCCTGCAATTTGAATAACTGTTGGCAATGATTCGACAAGCCTTCCAGCAACATCCAGAATAGAAATATTTACAAGAGCCGGTTCCTGAAGACTATATGTTATTCGGATATCGTATCCAATGGTTTGTACCTGTAACGTTACTGTTTCATCTATTGATTCAATAGTTGTAGGTTCGCCAACTGCGGTAAATGTTCCGGTCCTATTCATATCTTCATGCGGAGTACACTTATAATCGTAAATGCCGGGCTGCGTAACAATATAAGAAAAAGATGGTGATGATGCATTTAATGGGCTATCCCATGTTGCCGCACCGGCAGGAACAGATAAAGATGTCGTTGTATGGTCTGCACCGCTATCATCCCAAATCCATTTAACTGTATCACCCACCTGAATAGTAAAGTTTGAAGGCTCAAACTTAAAATCTTCTGCATTTACTACAATTATTGTTGCATGTGTAGTTGAAACAAGGAAAATAAGAAATGAAAAAATAAAAAGATATTGTTTTGCCATAATAAAGTTTTTATCAAAAAAGACAAATAACAGACCATCTTAAAAAATATTTCCTGCATCTTCTAAACCATTTAGTTAAAAGGATATATAAAAAAATTGAAATTGAAGAGTGGGAATTTATAGTGCAACAGATACACGGAATGGGAATATTTTTCTCAAACCATTTCAAATAATTATAAAATATTCCTTTATTTTCTGAAATATGAACACAGTTATTAAACAATGCTCTGGTTCTGCTAAAATAACAAAAGAAATAAAACGCCCCGCCAAACCCCGATACGACGGACCCTATAATTGTCACGATAATAAAACAAAAAGGACATTTATTTGTATTACAATCTTGCCAAATAATATTGAAATCTTATTCAATCTTAAAAATCAATCTTAAAAATCGCGTCAAACCCTTATTCTTCAATAGCCTTTTTCACTCTCCACTTATTAAATTATCAAAAAATTAATGTTGATAAGATGTTACTAACTGACGTAAAAACAAGTTAATTTTGTCATGAATCTTGATTTATTGAAAAAAAACCAGCCAACTGAAATTTATTTATTAAACTCTTAAATTCAATAAAAATACACATCCCAATTAATCTAATCACTTAAAATTAAAAATCATGAGGTCAAAATTCAACAAATCAATTCTGCTTATCACACTATCAATATTGATAGTAAGTGGTGTTAACGCACAAATCTATTCGTACACGGACAATACCGGAGGTGTTCCTGCTTATACTGATCCAAATACCAGTGGATCAAATGTCGATGATAAATTCGGTTTAGGAGTAGCGCCATCTGCCTGCCCAAGCGGATTTAATACAAAAAAATACAGCACATCACCAACATGGACTATAACTACAACATGTGTGGAATTTAATATAACTGCAAATACCGGATATGAAATGAACATAGAATCTTTATCTGCAGATATGAGAAGAACTAATAACGGTCCTTCACAAATACGTATTGGTTATTCAAGTGATGGTGGTACAACATGGAATTACGATGCTGATTTCACTCCTTTAACAAACGGTGTTTGCGGGTCTGTGGGAACTCATTCATGGGATTTTCCTGATGCAACTGTTAGCGGTATTCTTGTTAGAATATACGGTTATGCAGCTGTTACCCTTAGCGGTCGTTTACAACAAATGAATATCGTATTAAACGGAACTGTATCTGCAATAGATAACGACGGTGACGGTTATGATGTGTTTTCAGATTGCGATGACGATGATGCAGCAGTTAATCCTGCAGCAGCCGAAATATGCAATAGTATTGATGATGATTGCGATGGTTTGGAAGATGGTGATGATCCGTCAGTAACAGGTGTTCCTACATGGTACCAGGATTCTGACGACGATACTTATGGTAACCCTTCTGTTTTTATAGTGTCTTGTAACATGCCAGGCGGCGGCCCGGTATTAAATGGTGATGATTGCGATGACGATGATGCAGCAGTTAATCCTGCAGCAGTTGAAATATGCAATAGTATTGATGACAATTGCGACGGAAATACAGATGAAGGAATTGATCTTACAATTGAAATAAGCCCTTCAGGTGTTATTACGGTATGTACCGGTACAACTATAGAACTTACAGCAACTACAGGATTTGATGCTTACCAATGGTATAAAAACGGTAATGCAATTCCGGGAGCTACAGCTGAAACATTTACAGCTGATAATCCGGGATACTATCAAATTGAAGGAACTCAGGATGAGTGTGTATCGGTTTCTGCAACACAGGCTATTGCAGTTACTCCAAATCCAAATGATGATATCATAGCTTCTGAGGGTTTAGATCTTTGTTTTGATTCATCTCTCAAATTGAAAGCTGCTTCAGATCCTGATTATACATGGCAATGGTATTTGGACGGTTCGCCAATAGGTGGTGCAACTGATAATGTTTATTTTGCTGAAGCAACTGGTGATTATTATTGTGTGGTAACGAATTCATATGGTTGTACGGTAACCACAGAAACACTAACAGTAATAAACTCTTGCAGAATTGCTCAATCAACTGCATTTGAAATTTCACCAAACCCTGTTTCTGATGTATTCACTTTAAATATGAATATAAAAAGCACTGATAATACAGCAAGCGTTTATTTAACTTCAGTAACCGGACAAAATATAATGATCGGTTCAACAGAAGTGGTAAACGGAAATATAAATACTGAAATATCTTTACCTTCATCAATTGAAAGCGGAGTATATATGCTCACAGTAATTTCAGGTAATGAAACAATAACAAATCAAATTGTTATTACAAGATAATTAAATAATTAATTTTTAAAATACTGAAAATGCGATCGTAACCCGGTCGTATTTTTTTTATTTATAGCCTGATGTATTTATATATTGTTCTGTCTTCATACAATATTCTTCTTTATACTCCATTCATAATAAGTAAATCTTATTTTCATAGTTTCTATGTATTTAAAAACAACAATCGCATTATTCTTATCAATTATTTTACTGAAAGCAGTTGCACAGGATTCAACCGTTTTAAAAGTACATTTCCTGTATGGCTCAAAGCCTG
>JACMJP010000524.1 GCA_014380545.1 Chitinophagales bacterium
AGGTCTGCTTTAACATTTTTTACCTGCAATTTTTTGTATTGAAAATCATCTATAGCACAACGGATATTTCCACTCACATTCATCCAGTCATTTGTTGCTTGTTTTTTTGTTGTAATATTACCTGGAGATGCAGGAACAGGTTGTTTTTCAGGTGATGTAAATGTTGCAATTGTTTTTTGAAGGTCAAACTTATCGCACGAGATATTTCCTGAAATATTAAGCGGGGGTTTATTTTCTGAGCCGGAAATGAAAATTGTTTCCAGCCAGTTATTTAATGTTATAGAAGCCTGCAGAACTGACCCGAAAAACTCTGCTTTAAAATTATCCAATATCATTTCAGCATTTTCCAATTGTGCTGTTCCGTTTATTTTAATTTTTTCTTTATTTATAGTACATGCAACATCATGGAAACTAAAATTTCCCTGCACCGGCTCTGTTGCTAAATCGCTTCTGAAATTTTTTATTTGCCCTTTCACAGAGACATTATCAAAAGCAATATATCCTTCAGCATCTGTTATATTTTCTGCTACAGATGCAATTAAAATACTTGCAGGAATATTTCCATTAAGTTGAAGATCAATAAACGGATTTGTAAAATTGTTATATATGAGTTTAAATGAAACAGGTTCTTTTCCATACTTTGCAGATAGATTATTTATTTTTAATGAAGATGTTTGCGCAGCATGTTTTTCCCCATTAGAATATGTTCCGCTGCAATTCACATCTGTTAATCTACCACCAAAATCTTTATGATAAATTGTTCCATCGTCAATATTGAAATCAATTGTTACAGCAGGGTTCTTTTGTTTTGTATATGTTCCTTCTATTACAGATTGAAAAGTAATTTTTCCTTTGCTTTCTATATTTTTTAACGCACTTGCATAATTGCCCGGCAGCAATAACATTAATGCTTCAACATCTGCTTTTGAACTTTTCACTTCCAGGTCAAGAGCAAGTTCTGTAGCATCGGTTATAGATCCTTCAATTTCAAAAATATTTTTATTTACCGTTATTACCCCTTTTTTAAATGTATAGGTATCTGTAACATTGTTTACATCCAGGGCAGTATTTATTTTCAGTTCTTTTTCAATAAGATATTTTGTGTTCCTAATCTCAATGCCGTGCGATAAAATGTCTCCTTCAGTTTTTAATGTATAGGTATCTGCAGTAAAGTTCCCATGCATAGTAACATCCTTTATCAGCATGCTGATATCCTGCCTGTTTTTTTTATCAGCATAGATGAAATTGATATTTTCACATTTTACTTCTTCCAGTACAACAGACAAATCCCCGGAGCTGTCTTCACTTTCATTTTCCTTCCAGAATTTATAATTAATATTTCCCTGTGCATCAGTAAGTAATCTTATATCTGCATCCTGAACAATAATTTTTTTAATTACATAATTTCCTTTCAGGATATCTCTTACGTTAAACAATAAGCTTATTGCGTCGCTGTGCAAAAAATTCTCTTTGGAGTTTTTAATACTTTCTCTGATGGCTACATTTCTAAAAACTACAGTTGCTTCCGGGAAGTTTTTCAAAATGCTCAGTTCAATATCATCTTCATCAACTACAATTTCTGTTGCAAGGTTTTTATTTATTTCTTTCAGAAATATTTTTTTAACCTGCCCCTCAAATAATAACGGTATTAGTATGGCTGAGAATAAAACAAAAAGAATGAAAGCACCGAATCCGATGAATGTGTATCGTAAAAATTTTCTTCTGCGGGGTTGTTGCGGAAGGTTACTTGTTATAGCCGTTTCTTGCACAATCAAATTTAAACAGGCATAATAACGTAATTAAGAATTAAAATTGTTGATTTTGTGGACAAAATTTGCAAATTGGACAGTGCCTTATATCTTTGCACTCTCTTTTCAGGGGGCTTAGCTCAGTTGGTTCAGAGCATCTGCCTTACAAGCAGAGGGTCAATGGTTCGAATCCATTAGCCCCCACTAATCCTGTTACAAGCAGCGTTTTTTTATTTATTTTCGTGGAATGAAAATTCCTGCTGTTTTTTAAATTCACAACAACTTCTCGTATTAATTTCTTTAGGAGTTTCGAGAATATTCCACTTTCAACAGACGAAAAAATACGCACATCAGCAAAAAACTCCACACTTATTCAATTTTCCCGTTCAGGGCATTTTCCGTTTATTGAAGAAAATAAAAAATTTAGCAAAACTATTCAGCTATTTAAAAGGGAAAATTCATAGAAAGCAAGAGAATTGTCATAATGAGTTTTTTTTCACGGTTGCATTTGCAGATGGTATTGTTTTGGCAAGCACAACCTAAATAAATCATGTGATGCGGATAATGAAGTTTGTGCTCTTTCCTCTTTTCTTTCTTATTATATCAAACATATACAGCCAGAATTATTGTATTGATAATCGATTTTCAGAAAAAGATTATTTTAAAGTGTATGAGACTGAAAAAAGCAGCACAATTTCTTATGGGCTCGCAGATATTTGGTACAATAATATAGCGGAACCAAATTACAATACATTTGATATTGCATTTCCAATACCTTCTGAAGATCCTCTGAATAAAAAACCTTTAGTTATTTTGGTGCATGGTGGTGGATTTTTAAGTGGGGATAAGGCAAACCTGGGAGATGATATTATTGAATTTGCAAAAAGAGGGTATGTAGCAGTGTCTTTAAATTACAGACTTGGCTGGGATGGAGGTATCCAACCTTCTACATGTACAGGTGATCCTGAATCATTAGCGAGAGCCGAATATATGGCTACTCAGGATGTGAAAGCAGCATTGCGTTACTTAGTTGAGAATGCAGGTGAATATGAAATTGACACGGCTCAAATTTTTATAGGCGGATTTAGTGCCGGAGGAATGGCAGTTTTAAATAGTGTGTTTACATCACAATCAGAATATGATGCATTGCACCCCTGGTTAAAAAATGAATTAGGAGGTCTTGATAATTCCACAAATGATATTAAGGTAAATTACTCCATAAAAGGTGTATTAAATATGTGGGGGGCTATAGTTGATATTGATCATATAACGGCCTCAGAAAAAATTCCTGTTGCTTCTTTTTACGGAACAGAGGATCAGATTATTCCTGCTGAGTCGGGACATATTTATGGATGTACAGATAACAATTATGAAATCATAAGCGGTTCAGTAGGCATCACAAATAAATTACAGGAACTGGGTATCTGTTATCAACTGCATACAAACACAGGCGGAACGCACGAAGCATATGAAATGGAATATCTTATTCCGGTTATTTCCTGTTTTATAAAAAATATTTTGTGTGAAAATTGCACAAGCGGATATTTTACTTATGCTGAGCCTGAATGTTCGGAGATTGCAACAGATATCAATGAACCTGGTTTATTGGAAATTATTCAACTATACCCTAACCCGGCGACCGATCATTTTATCATTCATATAAATGATGCTGAAGAAGCAATAATTAAAATGTTCAACCTGCTGGGCGAAGAAGTATTTATTGATTTACAATCAATTGCTGAAGGATATTTTGTAAATGTTTCCCACTTACCAAACAGCATGTATATACTGCAAATTAAAATGGGTTTGTTAGTAACGGATCAAAAAATAACAATTCTTCATTAAGGCTTTGAGGATTGGACATTGCGTTCTACTTTTGTGTTTAGAATTAATCTAAACAGAAAGTATCAAACCAATAAAAATCATATTAGCAGACAAACAATAT
>JACMJP010000525.1 GCA_014380545.1 Chitinophagales bacterium
GTTTTTGCCAGACCCGGCACACCAACTAATAAACTATGCCCGTCGCTGAAAACACATAATAATACCTGGCTTACGACTTCGTCCTGCCCGACAATTATTTTTGCAATTTCGTTTTTTAATTTTTTATAATCTGCAGAAAGATTATCTATTGCTTCAACGTCATTTTTAAATTCTTTCATGATATGGTTTTCAATTTAACGGAAAAATAAAGAGAAATAATTTCAGGGAGAGAGGGTTTTAACTATTTATAACTTTTACTTGTATTATTTGCGGCATTAATAAGTTGATCAATATTCTCACAGCCTGAATACGCAGGATCAATTTTTAAATATACAGTCTTCACTTTTTCCTGCAGCCATTCATCCATAAGCCTGAATTTCTTTTCAGTTAAAGCAGCCTGTTGCATTCTGTTGTAATCAGTATCCAAACTTGCAATATGTGGTTTCGTTTGGGTTTTTAAAAGAATAATGCGCAAAGCTTTTTTTCCATCATAAGTTGTATAAGGCATTATTTGCGTTATTTCTCCCGGAGCTAATTTTTCAATTGCATAATATACTTCAGGCTCTAATTCGTTAATTTCAAAATATGTTTCTGCACTCTGGGGATTTTGCATATCGCCTCCGGTTAAATTTGTATAAGAATCCATAGAAAATTTTGTAGCAGCATTATAAAAAGTAATTTTCTTTGCAAGAATTTCAGTGCGTATACTATCTAATTTTTTTGTTACAATTTGCATGTTCGTATTTGTAACAGGAGGTACAATTAGAATATGTTTCAAACAAATATTATCACCCTGCCTGCTCACCAATTTAATAAGATGATAACCAAATTGTGTTTGTACAACTTCACTTATCTCACCTTGTTTTAATTTAAATGCTGCAGCTTCAAACTCAGGAACATATGATCCTCGTGTTACACACCCCAGATCAATTCTTGCGTTGTCGGCTTCATCTCTGTCATTCGTATATATATCTCCAAGCTTATCAAAGTCCTCACCATCCATAATTCTTTTTCTTATATCTTCTATTTTTTCTTTTGCATACGCTTTTTGATCTGCAGTTGGTTCCGGGACAAGTACGATTTGAGCAACTTCAACTTCAGCGTTATAATATGGCAAAGAATCTTTAGGAATTTTATTGAAGAATTCTTTTACTTCAGATGGTGAAATTGTTACATCACCAAATAAAGTTGATTGCATTTGCTGCGCTAATAATTGTTTCTTTATATCATCACGAAATTCTTCTTTCATTTCCTGAACTGTTTTGCCATAAAAATCTTCCATCTTTTCTCTTGATCCGAACATGCTCTCGAAATACCGAATCCTTCTATCTAATTCATATTCCACCTGGTCATCTCCTACAATAATACTATCTTTTGCTGCCTGCACTAATAATAATTTTTGTGCGATAAACTGTTGCAGAACCGAACAACGATAATCTGCCGGCAGGTTACCTTTATTTTGTTGCAGGTCTTGCTGGTACACCGATTCAACATCACTTTTTAAAATTATATTCTCATCAACCTGGGCAATAATTTTATCTGCTATTTGTGGTTGCGCTGTGGTGAGAAAACTTATACAAATACATGCTATAAAAAAAATATTCTTTTTCATTCTGCTGGTTTTTCTTTTTTAAATATTTCTGCTTCAGCCTTTTTAAATCCTTCGCTGTACATATGCTGGTAGTTATTTTTTAATATTTCCATTTTTCTTTTACCGATAATAATTTGCCGGACATCATTCTGCACATATTCGAAAGGGGCCTCCGTGCCAGCAGAATATATTTCATGTACCTTAACGATGTATTTGTTGGTTTCGTCTGTGTGCTCTATAATTCCTGTTGTATGCAGCCGTTTATTTTCAAATATCTGCAATGGCAACATTTTAAATAACGCATCTTCACTAAACCAGTTCTGTGAATCGAAAATATAATTCCTGCAATTATTTAAACAATATACCTCCAGTTCATTCCTGAATTCATTGATGTCTTTGCTAAACCATGTGCGGAGCGAATCATAACTTTTTATTGTTTTACCTACAATAGCATAACTCAACCTGAATATATCCTGTTTTAAAATAAACTCCTGCGGATGATTTAAATAATAAGCCTGTATTGAATCATCATTTACTAATGTATCTAAATTTTCGCTGAGCCATTGTTTTTCATATGCATATATTAACAAACTCTCCTTGTAATCCTTTGCCTGTTTTTCTATTTCTGATAAACGGCTTTGCAAATTATCTTCTGCTATTTTTAAAACAAGATTGTGCCGTATCCAATTGTCAATATACTCCTCAACAATCTTCAGAGAATCTTCAGGGTTTATATTTTCCGAAAGAAGATTTTGAATGTTGGATGGGTAAAGATATTTATCATATACTCTGGCCAATGGTTCTTCACCGTTTTGTATTTTCTCGTTACTACATGCAGTGAAAAACCAAAGGCATAAAAGAGTTATTAATATTTTTAAATTGCTGAATTGCAAAATTTATTTTACCATTGAATTAAATACATCTTCATTCACTTTAACAGAATATTTTGCTTTCAGATCTTCAATCCATTTTTTCTCTAAATGATCCTGATAATTTGAAATAACATAACCTCTTGCTTCTTTTAATGTTTTTGGCTGAGAAGGAACCATTTTACTTATTTTTACAAATGTTACACTTCCATCTGCCCCGAGAATATTTTCGCCAAGTCCCGGTTGTTTATTTAATTTATCAATGTTAGAATTTTGTCCGGCTAAGTACAAACCGCTTTCAATGCTAACTGCTTCAACACTATCAATAATAAATTTATTAATGATAATACTGTCAGGTGTGTCTTTTTGAACAAGCTTACGCACTTCCTTTGCGGTTGCTTCATCAGGGCTCCTGTAAATTTTCGCATCGGCTCTTTCATCCCACATATATTCACTCTTATGTTCTTCATAATATTTTTCTAAACCCAGTGTGTCTTTAGCAGCTGCGGTCCAAACCTTTTGCTCAAGTAAGGCAAATAATGGAATACCATCTCTGTATTCCTGCATTAATCTCCTGAAGTCCTCATTTTTTGTTGAAAGATCATATTCAATAATATATTGCTCACTTGCCTGCTTAAACATTTTATTATATTTCTCGGTAATATCTTTATCACGATAAGCTTTTTGATTCAGATCAATAAATCCAGCCATATCTTTTTGAGTATAAGTTTTATCACTAAGTGAAAATAGAGGTTTATTCATGCCTGCAGCTTTATACATTTTCCATGAACTATTAATAAATGATGAATCTAATTTTGCTATTAATTCATTTTTATTCTCAGGATATTCCTTAAAATTATATTTTGCTTTTGCTTTAGCAACAAAATCCCGGCGCAATATATTGTATTCATCGCTGCGTTCAATTTTTGACCGGATGTCTGCTTTTGAATCTTCCAAACCGGCAACAGGTTTTTTCTCTAATAATTTTAAAATATGATATCCATAATTTGTTTTTACCGGGGCTGATATATCGCTAACATTTTTTAATGCAAATGCTGCTGTTTCAAATGGCGGAACCATTCTTCCAACACCAAATATTTCCAGCGCTCCATCTTTTCCTTTTGTAGTATTATCATCAGAAAATTTGCTTACAGCATCTTCAAAAGTAATTTGCCCGCTTGCAATCAAATTGCTTATGCTGTCTGCTTTTGCTTTTGCTCCGTCCAAGTCGGGAGTAGCGGGATTATTATTTAAGTTTTTTGGTTTAATTAATATATGTGCCACTTTTACTTGACCGGATGCGGGCCTTTCCTGGTTCACTTTAATAATATGATACCCATATTTTGATCTTACAATATTTGATACGTCCCCCACTTTAGTATTATAAGCAGCATCTTCAAAATTCATATCAGGTATGGAATATCCTGTCATCCAGCCAAGTAGTCCTCCGTTATCTTTTGCATTTGGATCTGAAGATATTTCACCGGCAACTTTTGCAAAGTCTTCACCTTTTTTTAATCTTTCCTGTGCTGCTGTAATTTTTGAAAGTGCCACAAGCGTATCTTCAGGTTTTGCATCAGCATTCAAAGTTATCATTATATGAGATACCTGTCGTTCATTTTGCATGCGATTATAATGTTGTTGAACTGCAGCGTCCATTACTTCCTTGTCAAAATTCGATTTAATTAACTGATCGCCGTATTTTTCTAATTCGTCTCTAACCTTGGCAGTAGTATCAATTTGTATTGCCCTTGCTTCAGTAACTTTTAATTTAAAGTTGATATACAGATCTAAATATTCCTGTAAACTTGCCTTGGAAAAATCGTTCTTTTTGTTGGGATTATTTTTTTGATAGACATACATGAATTCAGATTTGGTTACAGGCTGCCCTGCCACAGAAAACAGAACGGGATCTTTACCATTTGTTTGGGAAAAAGAGGCTTGAGCAGTAACACATAATAAGATTATAAAGCTGATTTTTTTTACTAATACTTTCATATGAAATAATTTATTTGTTCTTTTTGAGGGTTTAAAAAAAGTATGCAAAAGTAATCTTTTTTAGCTACCATAAAAAGTAATTGGTACAAATTGATATACTGTCAGAATACCAGAGATAATAGAAAGAATAAAGCTGGCGGCAGACCTTTTCATCCCTTATTTAAGAATGGATTAGTGAATAAATGATTTTTTCGGATGCACATTTAGCAAAAACCATGCGTTCACGAGAGATTAAATATATACCTTTGCCCCTTTTAACAAAATTTTAACCGATGATCACAAGAAATAAAGTTGTAACCATCACATATGAATTACATGAAGATGATGCAGCAGGCGGATTAATAGAAAAAGTAACCCCGGATAATCCGTTTGTGTTTTTATTTGGTGCGGGAGGATTACTTCCGGAATTTGAGCAGAACCTTGAGGGAAAAATAGTAGGCAGCAATTTTAGCTTTGCTATTGAAGCAGCAAATGCATACGGAGAAACCGACGAAAAAGCTGTGGAATATGTACCTAAAGAAGTTTTTGTTATTGATGGTGTGTTAGCCGAGGACCTCTTGGTAATTGATAATGTGATCAATCTGAGGGATCAGCAAGGGCACCTCGTAAGGGCAAGAGTTATTGAAGTGAGTGAGGGTGAAGTTTTGCTGGATTTTAATCACCCACTTGCAGGAGTAAATTTATTTTTTACAGGTGAAATTCTGGATATAAGAAACGCAAGTGATGAAGAAGTTTCGCATGGCCATGTACATGGGACAGGAGGGCATCATCATTAAAAATGAATGTGAAATTTAAATTAATCAAAAGTGCTAAAATTGAATTAACATGGCACTTTTGAATTTTTGAACACTTCGCATTTTAAAGACTTGTTGTCCTTCCGCCATCAACAGGTAAGTTAATTCCATTTATATAACCTGCTGCAGGGCTTGCTAAAAATGCTACTGCATTTGCAACTTCACTTGCTTCAGCAAATCTTTTCATAGGAATTTCATTTTGCATTTCCTGTTCCAGTTCTTCAATACTGATATTTTTTTTCACAGAATTATTTTTTACAATCGCATTTAATCTTTCTGTTTTTGTTGCACCCGGCAATACATTGTTTACCGTAATATTAAATTTTCCCAATTCATTTGCCATTGTTTTTGCCCAGCTTGCAACTGCTCCCCTTATTGTATTGCTGACTCCTAAATTTGGTAATGGTGTTTTTACGGATGTGGAAATAATATTAATTATTCTTCCATAGTTAGCTTCTTTCATTTTCGGAATTAATGCTGTTGTTAAAATATGATTGCAGATAACATGCGCATTAAATGTATTGATAAACTGCTCTTCAGTGGCTTCTGTAATTTGACCAGATGACGGACCGCCAGTATTATTAATTAAAATATGAATTGGTTTTTGGTATTGATTTACAAAAATTTTTATTTTACTTTTCAATTCTTCCGGTTTGGAAAAATCTGCAACAATATAATTATGTTTTTGATTGAATGAAGTATTTAATTCAGAAATTGTTTGTTTTAATTTTTCTTCATTACGGGCAATTAAAATAATTTCAGCGCCATTATTTGCCAATTCTATTGCACTTGCTTTACCGATTCCCTGAGTGCTTCCGCAAACAATTGCAGTTTTATTTTTTAATGAAATTTCCATTTGATATTTTTTCCCGCAGATTGCGCAGATAAAGTTCAGAAGAATTTTATCTGCGCAATCTGAGGGAGATTTTATTTTTAATTAATTTAGCATTTCAAAATTCAAAGATATGGCAATAGCAGCACCTTTTAATCTGAAAAAATGGATTGATGAAAACCGCCACTTATTAAAACCACCTGTTGGAAACCAGCAGGTTTATAAAGCGAATGAAGATTTTATTGTAATGGTAGTAGGCGGACCCAATGCAAGAAAAGACTTTCATTTTGAAGATGGTGAAGAATTATTCTACCAGTTGGAAGGAGATATTGTGGTTTCAATTCAGGAAGAGGGAAAAAGAAAAGATATGCATATAAAAGAGGGAGATATGTTTTTATTGCCTCCGAATGTTCCTCATTGTCCACAGCGTCCGGCAAATACAATTGGGTTAGTGATTGAAAGATACAGGGAGGAAAAAGAATTTGATAAATGCATTTGGTTCTGCGAAAATTGTAATCATAAGTTATATGAAGAGACTTTCCCGTTGAAAGATATTGTAAATCAGTTACCACAAATATTGGGGAAATTTTATGCAAATGACGAATTGAGGAAATGTAAAAATTGTGGAAGTGTAATGGAGCCGCCACAGATGCCGAAATAAATATTTAATAAAATCCTAATCTTCTCTCTAATTCTGAACTGAGTTTTGGTAATTTTTTTCTTTCAATTAAAAAACTACTGAGGGTTGCAAAATCTTTGAATATATAATGTTTATCTAAAGCTCCCCGTAAATATTCTTTTCCACTGCTGCCACCTGTTCCAACCCTGCTGCCTATCATTCTGCCCACCATATTAATATGCCTGAAACGCCATGTTGCCATTTGCTCATCGATATCCAATAAATTATGAATTATCTGAAATGGTGCCTGCATAATAGGATAGCCCCTGTATAATAAAATAAATAAGGCAGACCGCATTGCTTTGCTGCTTAAAACCGTATGTTCGCTTTTTATTTCATTAAAAAATAAATCAGTTAATACCTGAATATTTTGTTTCTCACCTTCCACTAAACCATTTTCATAAATATGAGAGAAATCATTCCAGAAATTATGAAGCGCAGATTTATTTTCAAATTGTTGGTCATAATTTTTCCATAATTCCATGTCATTAATAAACGGCATACGTTCAAGCCACTCATTTAATAATTCCATTAATGTTTTTTGTTGTTCAACTTTTTTTATTTCTGCAATATATTCCGGTTTCAACATGCTTAAATAATATTGTTGCCCGTAACGATGCTCGAATTTCAATCCAAGTTTCGCTTCCAGCATTTTAAATTGCCAGCTTTGAAAACCACTTGCGGGGCGTAGCATATCCCTGAAATCATAAAAATCAAGCGGTGTCATCGTTTCTAAAATATCAATCTGATGCACAAGCACTTTTAATATTGTTGAAATTCTGTTTGTGCGATGTACTATTGTTTGCAATTCCGGTGAATTATCATTTACCATTTGCTGATTCATAATTTGCAAAATGGAGTCCAGTTCAAAATGCATTTGCTTAAACCATAATTCATAAGCCTGATGAATAATGATAAACAACATTTCATCATGTGCATGTGCATTTTCTTTATCACTTTCAAGAGACTGCGCATTTAATATTTTATCAAGCTGAAGGTATTCTGTATATTCAACTGGTGGTTTCGACATACTCATTAAATTATGTTGTAAAGTTGGGGATTAATCGATGAAATTAAAAGTGGTATAAATCATATAAATATTTTCTCATCTTTGTAATAATGTTAAAAATAGATATTCATACACATATTATTCCTGAACATTTTCCGAAATGGAGTGAAAAATTTTTGGACACAAGATATATTCATTTAGATCATTATTGCCCGGGTTGTGCAAAGATGATGCAGGGTGATAAATTTTTCCGTGAAATAAAAAGTAATACCTGGGATGCTGATGTACGCATAAAAGATTGTGATGATGCGGAAGTAAATGTGCAGGTGCTGAGTGTAATTCCTGTAATGTTTCATTATTGGGGAAAAGCAGAAGATGCAATGGAAACAAGTAAATTGCAAAATGATTTTATTGCAGAAATTGTTTCAAGACATCCAAAACGTTTTGTTGGTTTGGGAACAGTTCCGTTACAGGATCCTGAACTTGCAATAAAAGAAATGGAGCGATGTGTAAAAGAATTAGGTTTGGCGGGAATTGAAATTGGAAGCCATGTAAATGAATGGGAATTAAACCGCCAGGAATTATTTTCTTTTTTTGAAGCTGCCGAAAGATTAAATGCATGTTTATTTGTGCATCCCTGGGATATGATGGGAAATGACCGCATGAACAGATACTTGATGCCATGGCTTGTTGGTATGCCTGCAGAAACATCACTTGCAATTTGTTCGATGATATTCGGTGGTGTGTTTGAAGCATTGCCGAAATTAAAAGTTTGCTTTGCACATGGTGGTGGAAGTTTTCCTTCAACCATTGGAAGAATAGAACATGGATTTAATGTGCGTCCGGATCTTGTTGCAGTTGATAATCCTTTTAATCCCAAAAAGTATCTCGATTATTTTTATTTGGATACACTGGTGCATGATGTGCGCATGCTAAATTATTTAATTGAATTATTTGGTGCAAATCAATTAGCA
>JACMJP010000526.1 GCA_014380545.1 Chitinophagales bacterium
ATATTGTTTGAAGCAAATTCATTGAGCTTATCTCCCGACACACCAAAAAATAAAAATGGTAACGATGCAATGAAATAAACAAGCACAATACAAAAACCATAAAAAGATGCTTCAAAAATTCCTTTCTTCCTGTTGCCAGATCTTTTTGTAAAAAAAGAAATGGTAAAAGGTATCATCGGAAAAGTACAGGGCATTAATAAACCAATTAAGCCTCCAATGAATCCAAGAATAAATGTGCCCCACAAACTTTTATTATTTGCATTGGTAATTTGCCCTGTAATATTTGTTTCGCATTGTGCATTGCTTGCGTAAGCAGTATCAACTTTGAATTCTGCAAATACAGTTTGAGTTTGAGCAGCAGTATCAACTGATGGAATTATTTCCGCTATGCCTTCACCTTCTAATTTTAAATTAAAATCTTTTTGTCCGTAAAAACACTGGCTTGCATCACATGTTTGATAATCAATAAATCCGCTTATGACTGCATTAGGTGAATCAATTTGAATTTTTTGGCGGAGTTCAACCTGATGGTGATAATACTTTAAGGTTTTATTTTCAAATAATGGTTCTGCTTTTGTTTCTAATTCACCAATTTCTTCAGGCTTGCCAATTAACTGATATGTTTTAGAATCTGAGTTTTCAAAATTAATTTTCATTGGCTGAGCGCCGCCTTTCGGAGAATTTTGCGAATACAATTTCCAGGTAGGTGCAATATCAGCATTAAACTTTAGCCAGTATTCTTTATCAGAAATTTTTTCTGTACTGATGTTCCATGTAATTTGATTTTTAATTTTTGAATAATCAAAACCCGGAACAATATTATGACCAGATGTCTTTTCTGCCACAAGATCAAAACTGAAATCATAAGTGCCGGGAATACATTGCCTTTCATCACAGGTCATATATTCTACAAACCCTTCCAGCTTCACATCTTTTTTAATCCTTACTGTTTGCCTGAGCGTTATTCTTTTATTGTAATATTTTATTGTGATGTTATCGAAGAGTGGTTCAATGGATTCTTTTGGACTTCCCAACTCTTCCATTGCACCAACTAATTCCACTCCTTCAGGTAATTTATCAAAATTCACGGAAGTTGGAATTGGTTTAATATCTACATCAGGTAAATCCTTGGAATACACTTTCCATCCTTCTTCAATTGTTGCTTTAAAAATGAGTGTATATTCATTTACTCCCGCCTGAGAAGAAGAAACTTCCCATTTAACAGGCTCCAATATTTGCGCATGAATTTTATCTGCAGCAAGAAATAAAATGAATAAAATAACAGCAGAAAATCTTTTCACCATAAACATTAAAATATTGATGTACAAATTTAAGGGTTTAGATGCAGGTTGGTTTCGTAAAAGGCTTCTTACTTACAAAAGTTTTACGGAAAAAGTGCCGCTTCAAACTGGGACTGGTGTGTTAACGTTTGCAAGAAAGGATTCAAATATCAAACGCCCGTCAGTATTCCCAAGTATTTCTTCGCTTGCTCTTTCCGGGTGCGGCATCATGCCAAACACATTTCTTCCGGCATTACAAATTCCTGCAATATTATAAACGGCTCCATTCGGATTAGCCGCTTCTGTTACATTTCCATTCTCATCACAATATCGAAAAATGATCTGATCATTTGCTATTAATTGCCGCAAAGTTTTATCATCACAATAAAATCTTCCATCACCATGTGCTATCGGAATTTTTAATCCCCGGTTTTTACTTAATGTTGCATTTATCCGGCTTGCATTATTTTCTGTTTTGAGATAGATGTTTTTACAAATAAATTGCTGGTTTGCATTCTCAAGTAACACTCCGGGTAATAATCCCGCTTCACATAAAATTTGAAACCCATTGCAAATTCCCCAGGCATATCCTCCATTATTACAATGCTCAAGAACAGCCTGCATAATAGGAGAAAATCTTGCAATACTTCCTGTTCTCAAAGCATCGCCATAAGAAAAACCGCCTGGCAACATCACACAATCATCCGTTGTTAAACTGCCAAGTGCATGTTCCTTATGAAAGAGTTCAATTACTTCACAACCCATTACATTGCGCAAAACATGAATAATATCCTGATCGCAATTGGAGCCCGGAAATGTTACAACACCAAATTTCATTTGAGAAGAAAATATTTATGCTGCAAAATTAATGTATTGAAACAACAGTACTATGCCTAAAACAGCAAGATGGATGATCTCTGCGGCTTCCCTGTTTTTCAGGTGTATGAAATAATAAGCGTTGATAATACTTGCAGGGAATAAAGCCGGATAAATATTTTTAACGGACACTGTTGAAGCAAATAAAGCGGAAGCAATTGCAAATATGCTGAATGTTGCCAGGCAACTGAAATATTTTCTCGTCTGAATGAGCATGCCGGATGTTTTTTGCTGAAGAAAGAAAAAAGAAATAATGAGCAATATAATACTCAAAATTAATTTTACAATAAGTACAGGATCATCAAGCAGGTTCCTAATCTCAGGGGAAAATTTAAATGAAAATTGCCGTGTAAAAGCTGGCAGCATATCAAACCAGAAAAGGAGGGTTGCCTGCAAAAAATATAAAAGGATTACTGCTGAAAAGAAAACAAGAATTTCCCTGAAGGCTGTTGAACGCAAACGCAGCAGCGTATACAAACAGAATATAATGAATATTGCAGCAGGAGAATATAACATTATAATAATTGTTATCAGCAAACCGATATTAAATATGCCCGCATCAATTTTTGTTTTGTTGTAAACGCTGAATAATAAAAACAGTAACCCTACCAATAAAAAGTTAATGACCAAAAGCGGAAAGAATGAAATAAATTCAGGAAATAAAAAACACATGAGATAATATATTACAGCAGGAATAAGAGAAAACTTATTTAGCATTTTAAAATAGTTCATGAATATACACATGAGTATGCCCTGTAGAAAAATACAAATCAATGCAATAATTAATAGTGTTGTTTCATTCAGGTTGCTAAAACCCGTCCATTCATTTACAATTAAATTACTAAGTATTGTAAGGTTTGAAAAATCACTTTCCGTGGGATACAAAAATACATGCACACTTAAACCTGCAAAATAGAACAAAAGCAGGAGAAACGAAGCAGGGGAAATATTTTGAAAAATGCGCAACATACAGCAATGTTAAAACACCACTTTCACAAATGCAATATTGCGGCGATAAATACTTGGAATGATCATCTCATTAAAAGAAATTTGTTTAGCTGCCGAAGGACGCAATTCCACTTCCTGCTGGTTTGGGTTGAATAAACTTTTTCTGTCAAGAGACCCATCTGCTGTCATTTGATATTGCAATACATTATTATTCTGAGAAATATCTTCATTAAAAATAAAATACATACTCTGTTTGCAGTTTGCTAATGCAAAGGAAGAGTTCACTCCTTTATCTTCCTTACTCACCTGTTTTTTGCGGATAATATTATTCCAGTCAATTTCGCCTTCATTATTTAAAGAAAATAAAACGATATCACTGTATTCAAAATATTCTACCTGCCTTGTTGAGGTGCGGTAACCATAATATGGATCATATACTGTGTTCTCATAATTCTCCACTGTTTTTTCATAATATTCGGCAACCATTAATGCGCCGCCATCCATGCGGGGGATAATTTGTGTAACTTTATAAACAGGAACATACTTTACATTTTTATCGGCTTTCCCTGAAATAGTTTCAAGCATTTCCTGTGTGAAAGTATAAGTGTGTTGTTGTATTATTTCGCCACCGAATGTGCTGATGCGAAAAAAAGAATAACCAAGCATCGCATCTTTACTATCCTCACCTGTTAAACCAACAGCAATGATATCTCCTGTTTTATTTTCTATTTCAAATTGTAGCGCACGAATACAGGTTTGTGCTGAATCATTTGCATTTTGAATTTCTGTAGTTGAAAATTGATTTGAATTTTCCTGCATCACAAATATATAATGCGCATTTCCTTTTTCTCTTTTGCAACTATAAGTATCATTCTCAAACAAAAAAACAGGTTTACCATCATCTGAAATTGTTGCACTGACAAACGCAGGTGAAAATCCTTCACCAGGTAAATTTTCAGACCCGGCCTGAACTATATTTCCTGCTGCATTTACAACAACTGAAAATAATTTATCAATCCTTCCGCTGCTATATTCATATTTATAAATGAGTACATAATCTTCATTTTTTGATTTCATGATCCTGAATGCAGAAAAATTATCTCCGAGGCGCAAAGATGTTGAATCAATTATTTTAGGGTCTCCCTTTTTTTCAAAATCGGTATTATAACGCTGATGATACAGATACAGGTTTTTATTTTCTTTTAATGTGTAGAATTGGAAAATTTCTTCATTCAGTTTAATAAGCTCAATAGTTTCATAGTTATCTAATTTCAGTGTTATGTCTTTGGTACGTTTCAATTGCATTTGTTTATCCAGAACCTGAATCTCATCTTCAAACCGGAATTTTTTATAAATTAATACATCCCCATTTTTTGTTTTTCCGAGTATATCAAAACCAACTAATTCTGTACTTAGTTTTTCGGGAGGTGAGATAAAAATATTTTGGGCAAATGCTGAATAAACACTTGTAATCAAAAATAAAAATATCAAAAAGAAAATCTTATGATTCATGTAACTTCAATAACGAATGAACATCATGTTTGTTATTACAAAGTTACAGTGCAAAGTATAAATTATTGTTTCAGCTTCGGATCCAGCGCATCCCTTAATCCTTCTCCAATTAAATTATAAGCGGTTACTGTAATAAAAATGCAGAGCCCGGGAAAAATAACTAACCACCATGCATTAAAATTTGCCCTGCCTTCATTTACTAATGAACCCCATGTTATAG
>JACMJP010000527.1 GCA_014380545.1 Chitinophagales bacterium
ATTGATAATGGTGGCGGATGTGTGAGAACATCTAATACTATTAACGCAGAATCTACACCTCTGCCAATAGCAATTATTGATGCAGATGGACCAACTGAATTCTGCGATGGTGGTGATGTTACATTATCAGTTGATGTAGTTGTAGATTCTTATTTATGGAGCAATGGAGCAACAACTCCAACAATCACAGTTTCTGAAACAGGAAATTACAGTGTACAATTATTTAAAAATTCATGCACAGCTATTTCTGATCCTGTCGCAATAACAGTAAATGAAAATCCTTCCGTTACAATTTCAGCTTCAGGATTAACAACATTCTGTGATGGTGGTTCTGTTATTTTAACAGCACATGGCGCTGATTCTTATGTGTGGAGCAATGGCGAGACAACTCAATCAATTACTGTTGATGCTTCAGGAAGTTTCTCAGTGGTAGGAACAACTGATGCAGGTTGCGTAGGCGTATCATTAGCTATGAGTGTTACAGAAAACGCAAACCCAACTGCAGGAATTTCTGCTGATGGACCAACTACATTTTGTACAGGTGGTTCAGTCAATTTAACTGCAACTGGTGGAACAAGTTATTTATGGAGTAATGGTGCAACAACTGCAACAATTAATGTTACAGCAGGCGGAGATTATTCTGTTACTGCATTTAATGCAGCAAGCTGCAGCGATGAAAGTTCAACAATTTCTGTAACAGTTGAAGTTTGTGGTTCAGTTTCTATTTCTGCTGACGGAGCAACTGAATTTTGCGAAGGAGGAAGTGTTATGCTTACTTCAAGTGAAGCATCAGGAAACGAATGGAATACCGGAGAAACAACACAATCAATCACAGTTTCAGAAAGCGGTGATTATTATGTTGTAAATGGTGAAAATACATCTAATACAATCTCAGTAACTGTAAATGCAAGCCCTGATGCATCAATTTCTGCAGATGGTGATACTGAATTTTGCGAAGGCGGTTCTGTAAATATTAATGCTGTTGCAGGATACGATACTTATTTATGGAGTGACGGCTCGACAGGCTCCTCTACTACGGCATCTGAAAGCGGAAATTATTCAGTAATGATCACTGATAATGGATGTATTTCTGAATCATCATCAATTGAAGTTACTGAAAACAGTAATCCTGAACCAACTATTTCTGCAGATGGATCAACATCATTCTGCGAAGGGTCTGTGAATTTAAATGTTGACGGAACTTATGCTTCTTACTTATGGAGCACTGGCTCAACTGATGCTTCAATCAATGTAACTGAAGCAGGAAGTTATTCTGCAATGGTAACAGATGCAAACGGATGTTCAGGAAGTTCAAATACAATTGAGGTAACTTCAGGTACAGCTCCAACTGTATCAGCTGCAGTTGTTGGAAGTAATAGAATTTGCTATAATGGTTCCGTTGAATTATCAGCAACTGCATCAGGCGGAAGCTTACAGTGGTACCGTTTCGGAACACCGGTAGCAGGTGAAACAGGCTCAACATTAATTACAAGTGTACCTGGCATGTATACATGCGTTGCAACAGATGGTGAATGTTCAACAACATCAAACTCAGTTGCTATTAAATCTGCTAAAGTGTTAAATATTTCACCGGAAGGAACACTCACAGTGTGCCCGGGAAGCAGCATCACATTAGAAATATCAGTATTAGAATATCCGGCCACATTCCAGTGGTATAAAGGACCAGTTGCTGTCATCGGTGCAACATCAAATACATATACTGTAACTGATCCGGGTAAATACTATTGTATTGTTTCAAGAGCCGGCTGCGACAGGATAACAGAAAAGGTAAATGTTATCAATAGTTGCCGTACAGACGAAGTATCTTCCACTCATTCAATGGAAGTTTATCCGAATCCTTCAATTGATAATTTCACTGTAGAATATAACAGTTATTCAGACGGTAATGTGATGATGCGCATTACTGACATTACAGGAAAAATCCATTTGGAAGAAAATGTTTATATGTTTACAGGTGCAAACACTATTGATTACTCCACTAATCAATTACCATCAGGTGTTTACCTGTTATCAATCACAAACATGAAAAACGAAAGAACACAAATAAAGTTGGTGATTGAAAAATAGGTTTATATTATCATGAACCAGGCTCTCCCGTTTATCGGGAGAGCCTTTTTTGTTTTAACACTTGTGGAATTTAATTACACAGTATCTGCCGGGTAATTGTATCATCTTTTGTTGAAAGAATTAATTGAAAAACCCCTTTTGCTGGAATTAATACCGGTAAATTATTATTGCCTGCATTTAATTGAATGTATTCTGATAAAATTGTTTGACCGAATTGATTTAATAAACTCATTGTAAGGTTTTGTTTTTCCGCACTCCGATAAGAAACAGTTATAATTCCCTCAGTTGGATTTGGATAAATGGCAACTACTGACGTTTGAGCATTTGAAATTGTAATGGTTTTCGAATATGAAATCTCCCCATTTGCATTTACCTGTTTTAAACGATAATAATTATTACCGTAAAATGGCTTATCATCATTAAATTTGAAATCTTTTATTGAACCTGCTTCAATTGTTCCTGAAACATAACCTACCGGAATATAATCCTTTGTGTTTTCTGATCGCTGAATTTCAAAATGATCAACATTGTCTTCTGAAACTACAGACCATTGTAAAATATTTTGAGCCTCTGAATAATATCCGCTGAATGATGTTATGTGAACACTTAAATAAATAATGGGCTCGCAACTAATAGTCGCTGTTCCACCAAAAGATATCGTAAATCCCTCTGAACTGGTTGAATAATTATCAACCATTACAATATAAATCTCATCCTGCAGCACATCCATGTCCTGCACCCACTGATTACCTGAATAATCTTCATAATCATCGTACTCCACCCCGTTTAAAGTAGAATTTATTCCTGTATTTTCATCTCCGCTGCCAAGTGCAAAAGAACATTTAAGCGGTTCTATCATACTATAACAATCCGGATTTGGACCATACACTGCAAAATCGTAGTCATCTGTAGCAAGAGGGTCAATTGTAAATTGAAATGTACCGTCAGTGGAAAACTGAAAAATATACCATGCGGGTTGATTTTCATTTGATGTGAGACAACCGTGATTTGAATCGTTAAGGTCATCCACACAGCCAATATCAAGTGAGTTATCATCAAATGATGCTGTTGAACAAAACTGGATAGCTTTTATGCAATCATTATTTTCATAGGGCTGAATATATGCGCATAATGTGAACGTTCCTGTTCCTCCACCATGTTTCCAGATACGAACCCAAAGTGTATCACCCGGAACGCCACAGGCACTTATAGATGGCATTGTCCCTTTCCCGCTATCATCATCACATCCTTGCAGGCTTAATGATGAACATGTTCCTGAGTATACTGACATTGCCGCATCACTCATAGTAGATGATTCAGTCTCTATATTTACTTCGCCCGATTCAGGAATAATTAATTTATACCAAACATCGCTTCCAGTATAAGAACCACAACCGGGGTTAGCCTCTGTTGATGACGTTGCATATAAATTATCTTCTGCTTGTAAAATACAGGTATCTCCCACAGTTATATATTCTGCGGAGCATGCTTCATCATTTGCAGGCGGTGGACCTATTGGCGGAGCATAGGCACAAATATTAAATGATCCGAAACCGCTTGAAAATTTCCAGAAACGCAAATACACTGTTGATCCGGCGGTGAGTCCTGCTACATCTAAATAAGGCATGTTACTGGCGCCGGGCATATCATTATCATCACACTCTATTAAAGTTAATGAAGAACAATCTCCAGAATAAAGAGCCATTGCTCCATTTGTCATAGTACCTGATGTAGATTCAATTATAATATTTCCTGATGCCGGAACTGTGAGTGTAAACCACACATCTCTGCCGGTGTACGAACCACAACCAGGTGCCGGAACTCCGCTTGTATTTGTTGATCCGGATGTGCTTGCACTGGTTAATGTACACGAATCACCAACTGATAGCACAGTTGCGCTGCAGGGGTTATCACTTTGTGCAGATAGCTGAATGTTTGCATATAAACATGCTATGATGAGTATATAATTTTTCATGTTTAATAGGTTTAGTGAAATTATTTTTTACCGTCTGTGTAAAAACCGGTTGCTTCAGAAACTGTAAAGGCCCCCAGTTTATACCCGTTCACAAATGACTTTTCAGCAAAAACAGTTTTGAGAATTCTTGTTTCAGACCATATTGAGAATAGACCCGTAGCAGGATCATACCGGGGTTGCTTATCAAATATCTTTGTCATGTATGCTGTAGCAATTTTTGCATCACCAGTAGTAAGAATATTTTCTAATTGAAATTGATAATGATAGTGCTGGGCTTTTGCACAAATGCAAGAAAATACAGCAATTGCAGTAAGTAATGATCTTATCATAGTTATGCTTTTATAGTGTGAAACTATACCTGGTAAATCCGATAAAACAGACTCACGAATTTTGAGCAGTGTTTCAATAGGGCAAGTGTGTGATTTTGAGTTTACCTGTTTACACTGGCTTAATAAACAGGTAATGATGTAAAATTATTTATACAATTGATTTTAATATAAACTGAATTTTATACAATGTGACGACTGCTTAATTAAATTTCGGGATTTAATTTATTTCTAAAAACCTGCTATTTTGTAACACACCTGATGGGGATATTTATAAAACTTTTAATACATTACAATAGTGCAACATATTATAAAACATCAAGGTTATTGGGTTTCCTAAAAATAATAATGACACTTTTTTTACGGTAATGTTTTCTGCTTTATACCACAATACTTACCTGGGCGTTACTAACTACTTGTTGCAGATTTATAACTTGGCACCTGCCTGCAGCAGACAGACAGCAATAAAAAAAATTCGTGATAGCAATTTTCAGAAAAGAAATAAATGTTTTTTTCAGTTCACTGATAGGTTATATAGCTATTACCATTTTTTTGGTGACAAACGGATTAGTAAGCTGGATATTTCCTGATACAAATATTTTTGACGGAGGGTATGCAGTACTTGATACATTTTTTACCTGGGCACCGTGGATATTTTTATTTCTTATCCCTTCCATAACTATGCGTTCATTTGCTGAGGAAAAAAATGCAGGCACAATAGAATTTCTTGCAACAAGACCTGTAACTGATATGCAAATTATTCTTGGGAAATATTTTGCTGCATGCGTATTGGTGTTATTTTCAATTTTACCAACCGTATTATATTATTTTACGATCAGGGAAATTGCTTCACCAAAAGGAAATGTTGATACGGGTGGCATGATCGGTTCATACATCGGTTTATTTTTATTGGGATGCACATTTGTTGCCATCGCTTTATTTACATCATCAATAAGTAATAACCAGATCATAGCGTTTATCACCGGCATGTTTGCATGTTTCTTTTTTCATTATGCCTTTGATTCAATAGCACAAATACCTGTATTTATTGGAAGCGGTGATAAAATATTTAATGCTATTAGCCTCAATCAGCATTATCAGAATATAAGCAAAGGATATATTGATGCAAGAGATGTAATTTATTTTATAAGTTTTATTCTGGTCTTTTTATTTATGACAAGAACAAGCCTGGGCAGCAGGAAATGGTAGATCGGCTAATGGGTTAATAATAAGTCGTTTTAGAATAATTAAAGTTTTATTTTTTTTGAATTTAAAAATGGAAGCAAAACAACAATATAACAAAAACAGGCGCAGATCAATGCTGCAATTGCTGCTTGTTATTGCTATAGTTGTATTATTAAATATATTATTGTCATCGTTCTTTTATCGTATTGATCTTACGGAAGAAAAAAGATATTCGCTCAGCGAACCAACAAAGGACTTGCTTGAACAAACAGATGATATTGTTTATATAAAAATTTATTTAGACGGGGATCTTACTCCGAATTTAAAAAAACTGCAACAATCAACAGTTGAAATAATTAATCAATTCCGTAATTACGGGAAAGATAATATTCAATACGAAATTATTAATCCTTTTGAACAGGCTGATGAACAGAACCTCGGAAAATATTTAAAAGATCTTGAATTGGAAGGAGTGTATTCCATTCCATTCGGTGAAACACAAAAAGAACAATCGTCAAGATCATTTTTATTTCCGTATGCAACAATTACATACCATGACAGGGCAATGAGCGTTTCATTATTAGATCAGCTGCAACCACTTTCACCAATGTATGATGCAAGTGTTGCAATTTCTTTACTGGAATATAAATTCACAAAAGGCATTCGTTTATTAACTACAGACGTAAAACCCAAAATTGCATTTATTGAAGGGCACAATGAGTTGGATACAATGGAAGTACAGGATATTGCAATTTCATTAAATGAATTATATGAAGTATTCAGGTATGACCTGCCGAATTCTGATTTTATAGATACAACTTATAAAACAATTATTGTTGCAAAACCAAGAAACACTTTCAGTGATGCTGATAAATATAAAATTGATCAGTATATCATGTATGGGGGTTCTGTATTATGGTTAATTGATCCGGTGATGGCAGAATTTGACAGCCTGAGAAATGGCGGTGAATTTATGACCTATGATTATCCGCTGAATATCATGGATCAGTTAATTCAATACGGTGCAAGAATAAATAACAATATTATACAGGATAAGCAGGCGACAAAAATAAAAGTGCCTTATGCAAATACATTTAATGACCGTCCCTGGATATATAATCCCGTTCTTACGAATTTTAATAAACAAAGCCCCATCGTAAAAAATGTAGATGCAATAGAAGGAAAATTTGTTAGTACAGTTGATACAACACAGGTTCCGGGAATTACCAAAACAGTTTTAATTTCCACAAGTAATTTAAGCAGGTATTTAACAAACCCTGCAAGAATTAGTTATAATGTTGTACAATATGTTCCAACAGATACACAAATGAATAAACCGAACTTGCCGGTTGCAATTTTGCTGGAAGGAAAATTTCCGAGTGCATTTAAAGCAAGACAACAAACTGCAAGAGAGATGATGCAAAACAGGATTGGCAATGGCATATTTAAGGAAGAAAGTGTTGGAGCAAAACAAATTTTTATTGGTGATGGAGATATGATCCGGAACTATGTGGATGCAAAAGGGCAGATATATCCGCTTGGTGCAAACAATGTTGAGCAATATGTTTTCGGCAATAAAGATTTTCTTATGAATTGTATTGAATATTTATGCGATAATACCGGCATGATGGAAACCCGTGCAAAAGAGATTAAACTACGCCCTATTAATGAAGCAGCAGCAAATGAAAATCGTATTCAGTGGCAGCTAATTAATATTGCTGCGCCCGTGATATTAATTTATTTGTTTAGTGGAATATATAATTACATACGCAGCCGGAAATACACCACAGATTAATATAATTAACGGAAAAACGGATAAAAAAAGTTTAATGTTATTTTGAATCATAGTATATGAAAAAAAATTTGATCTATTTTTCGGTTGTTATAATCCTTGCATTGTTGGCGTATTTTTTTGTGTTTAATAAAAGAGAAGGAAGTTATAAAGCAGCAGACTCTGAATTTGCTGTTACAGACACAAATACGATAGGCAAAATATTTATCGCAGACATGCGGGGCGATAAAATAACCCTGGAAAGAAAAGAAGATCACTGGATAGTAAATGATATTACAAAGGCAAGACCTGAATCCATTGTAACTTTATTAAGAACAATCGCACAAATAAAAGTTGATATACCTGTTGCGAACACAATGCGTAATTCGGTGATAAAAAATATGGCTGCAGAAAATATTAAAGTGGAAATTTATAATTTGGAAAATAAAAAAATACGCTCTTATTACGTTGGTAAACCAAATATAAATTACAAAGGAAATTTTCTTTTAATGGACGAAAGTGATGTTCCATTCATTGTAAATATCCCGGGATATGACGGAATTATTTCCACAAGATATACAACGGATATCATGGAATGGAAAAGCCGGAATATTTTTAATGATGCAATTAACACTATTACCGAAATTACAGTACAATATCCAAAAATACCTGATTCATCTTTCACCATTCTAAAAAACACCGAAGGAGCATTTGCGTTGCAGGGCAGAACAGGATTTAATCCTGAAATAACAAAATATTTTGCGTCGCAATTTAAAAACGTTAACTGCGAAAATTATATTATTGATAATTATAAGCTTGACTCGTTAAAACTGCAACAACCTGTTTGCATCATTTCCACAAAGAATACAGCAGGTGAAACACATGCCATAAAAATTTATTACCGACCGGTTACTTACAGAACCAAATTGCAATTTACTTACGAAGGCGAAGAAATAAATTTCGACCTGGACAAATTTTATGGACTTATGCATGAGGATAATGATCTTGCTGTTATACAAAATTTTGTATTCGGGAAATTCCTTGTTGGGCCTAATTATTTTTACAGGCAAAGACCAACCAATAAAAATGTTTTGATTGATGCGATGATGGAAGATGCGAGGAAGAAAAAATAAATTTAAAATTATTCAATAATAATTTTTCTTACTATCATTTTGTCTGCATCGCTGGCCTTTAAAAAATAAACCCCGCTTGTAAATTTACCAACGTCTATATTAAAACTACCCTTGTAATGCAGATCAAGCATTTCTTCTACTACAATTTCTCCCAGCGTATTTTGCAAAATAACCCTGTCAAAAGTTTCTGCTGAATTATTTTCTATCGTTATAAAATCATTCGCCGGGTTGGGATAAATATAAATTGCATTTTCTAAATCAGTAATTGCTTCGGGCATAAGAGGCAGATGTTTTATTTTCACTTTAAACAACCTGTTACTTGCAATGCTGGGTGTAAAGTTTGGAATAAATGCTTTAATACCTCCGTAAATATATCCTGCATCATATTCGCCATTCAGTTCATGCAATTTTATGATGCCATTATGATAGTGCGCAATGGTTTCATTCAAATTAAAAATTGCATTGCTTCCCAGTAACGCATCAAAAGAAATTGGTAGAACAATTTGTTCACTGGTTCCGTCGGCATATCTTATTAAAGTAGTAATATCATTTATAAAAGGAATATTCAGGTCTTCTTCAATGGTACTGTCTCCTTCATTAAAATAATATTGGCTCATGCCGCCGAAAAATGTTGCATAAAAGATATTGGTACTTGAATCAAACACACTTAAAACGGGACAGGTATAATTATTAAATTTATGTTGGAAGGAAATATCTTCAAAATATGTTCCATCATTATTAAAATAAATATTATGCAACCAGGGAAAATCACCATCATGCTGAAAAACACCCGAATAAACCGCTAACCCTTCTTCTTCATCCGGAAACATTATTGGTTCAAAATTCAGATCACGGCGATGAAATAAAATTGTATCAGTAATTATTTCAGCATCACTTATGCTTAATGTTGTTCCATCATCATTTAATTTGAATTTGCGCAATGCATTTGTATATTGCTGTGTAAAAGATGGTGTTGCAGGTTTTGTATAACTTCCGGTAAAATTATGCCCGCCAAATAAATAAATCTCATCATCCAATATTTCAATTTCACCTCCACATACCTGGAATAAAGAATCTTCTAATTTCCTGAATGCAGGAGAAGGATCTTCATCATTCATTAAAATATCATCCAGCATATCAAGATCAATTGCAATTAATGAAGGAAAAGTAATTTTATTTCCACCAATTGAATCTTTTCCATAACCACCAATAACATATAAATAATTATCCCGCTGAAAATATTGAGGGTTTGCGCTGCGTAATTGATTTGAAATATCAAGCGGTAAATTATAAATACTTTCACTCCACTGTTCACCCGTTGCAGGATCATACATGCGTATGAAATGATTTGCATCAGTTACAGGAAACGGATCAGGTGGTAAAAAAGCATGTAATCCGTCTGCTCTGCCACAAACAATTATCCATCTGTTATCCCATTTCCCGTAAGCAAAAGAATGTAAACCTGACCAGTCATCATACGTCATCTCTTCAAGTGAAATAGCAAATGGCGGTTGTGTTGCCTGCGAAAATGCAGGCTGTATGTGTAGTTGGACAAAAAATAACAAAATAAATACACTCCATTTTTTCATCGCATCAAAGATAATTTGTAATCCACCATCTGTTGAAAACAATATTACACTCAATGTTTACCTTTGTTCACTTAATGGTAAAATTTATAGCATGAAATTTATTGTCAGCACCACTTCTTTATTGCGCAACCTTCAATTAGTGAACGGAGTAGTAAACACAAATACAGTACTTCCAATATTAGAAGATTTTTTATTTGTAATAGAAAAAAATAAACTTACAATTTCAGGAACTGATCTTGAAACTTCTATTGCAACCACAATGGAAATTGAATCGAAAGCAAATGGGAAAGTTGCTATACCGGCAAAAATTTTGGTGGAATATTTAAAAACATTACCTGAACAACCTTTAACAATTTCTATTGACGATGAATCATTTGCTGTTGAGATCACAACCGATAGAGGAAAATACAAATTAAACGGAGAAACCGGAAGCGATTTTCCAAGAATACCTGCTGCTGATAATGTGGAGGAATTAACTTTGAGTACAGCGGTGCTGCAAAAAGCAATTAATAAAACAATCTTTGCTGTTAGCAATGATGAATTGCGCCCACAAATGACAGGTGTTTATTTTCAATTAAATAATGAAGGAATAACGTTTGTTGCCACGGATGCACATAAATTAGTAAAATATAAAAGGACAGATGTTCAGGCGGTATCATCAACATCATTTATTGTTCCTAAAAAAGCCCTGACATTATTAAAATCAATATTACCATCAGAAGATACACAGGTAAAGATTTCTTACAACAGTAGCAATGCTTTCTTTAAGTATAATAATGTAAGTTTAATTTGCCGTTTAATTGATGCAAAATATCCGGATTATAATGCAGTGATACCCACTGAAAATCCAAACCAGTTGAACCTGAACCGTGCAGATATTTTAAATACCCTGCGCCGTGTTATGATATTTAGTAATAAAACAACCCACCAGGTAATATTAAAAATTAACGGCAACCAGCTAAATGTGCAGGCACAGGATCTTGATTTCAGCAACGAGGCTAATGAAATACTCGATTGTCAGTATTCAGGGGCTGACATGGAGATTGGGTTTAATGCAAAATTCCTGTCAGAAATGTTAAGTGCTATGGATAATGAAGAAGTAAAGCTTGAATTATCAACCCCAACAAGAGCTGGCATACTATTGCCGACAGAAACTGAATCAGGTGAGGACCTGCTTATGCTTGTAATGCCGGTAATGCTTAGTGTTTAATGGTTTTGTTAGGGTGCTTCTGAGCTGGATGAAATAAGTAGGACTATTTATTGACATTCTATCTGCTGTAATTCTCACAACCTATTAACTTTTCACATCTTTCAAACCTTCTGAACTTTAAATTTTTAGTTCTTCAAATCTTCCTTTCTATCCCCTATCTTTGCCGTCCGTTTTATTCACGGAATTAATTTAAAAACACAAAAATAATATGGGTATTATTTCAACACTCAGAAACAAATCATGGATCGTACTGATTTTTATCGCCCTGGCATTAATAAGCTTTTTGGTGATGAGTGTATTCAATTCCAACAGTAATATGATCGGCAATAAACACAACGAATTCGCTTCCGTTAACGGAAAAGAAATAACCCCTCAGGAATTTGATGCAAAATCAAGCGAAGTATTATTACAGTATCTTACACAAAGCCGCCAATACACAAATTATAAATACGGAAAATTCCCGATTGACCAGCAAACAGAAAATCAAATAAAAGAACAGGCATGGACAAACCTGCTAAATGAATCTCTTATTGATGCTGAGTTAGAAAAACTCGGATTGCAGGTAACGCAGGAGGAGGTAAACAATCTTGTTTATGGAAATGATCCCCATCCCTATTTCGCAAGTTATTACAGTGCATTATCAGCAGATGGAAAATATGATCCTGCAAAAGTGGGTCAATATTTTCAGCAGGTAAGTAACCAGGAAGTATGGCAGCAAAACCCTCAGGCGGAAGAAGAGTATTACAATTTTGTTATGCGGGAAAAACTTGCAAAGCAGGATTATATGCAAACTAAATACACTTCATTATTTACCAAAGCTGATTACGTTCCGCAATGGATGATCAAAAGGGATTATGAGGTGAAGAACCGCCGTGTAAATTTTGATTTTGTTGATATACCATATGCAACAATTCCTGATTCAACTGTGCAGGTTACTGAAAAAGACATGAAAGATTATTTTGAACGCAATAAAAATAAATTCAAACAGAAAACGGATAGCCGTGTTGTGGAATATGTCGTTTGGGATTTTATTCCTACCCCGCAGGATAGCCTTGCAATTCTTACAAAACTGAATGAATCAGTAACTAAAATGCAGGAAGCAAAAAATGATTCAACATATATTTCCATTCATTCAGAAGATCCGCAAAAAGTTGAAGGCATTTATCAAAGCAGAATTAATCTTTATGATGCAGGAATTGATTCTTCTATAGTTGATTCTATTTTTATGAAACAAAAAGGTTCTTTAGTTGGGCCATACTTTGAAAATGGATATTATAAAGTAGCAAGCATTCGTGAAAGGGAAAATATGCCCGACAGCACAGATGTACGGCATATTTTAGTTGCAGTACAAACAGCAGAGGGTGGACTTGATACAGCAGCATCAAAAATTTTAGCTGACAGCATCCTTACTGCAATAAGAGGCGGAGCAGCATTTGATTCCCTTGCGATAAAATATTCACAAGACGGCTCAGGAGCTAAGGGTGGAGAATTAGGATGGAGCACACCTGCAACAAACTATGTAAAACCATTTAAAGACTATGTTTTTAAAACAGGAAGAGTTGGCGAATACGAAATTGTTAAAGTAAGTTACGGCTACCATATTATTAATATTAAAGAACAAAAAGATCGGAGAGATTATGTTCAGCTTTATTATTTGAGTAAAGAAATTCAGCCGGGTAAAATAACTTCTGATAGTACAGATCTGATAGCGAGTGAATTTTTCGAAAATCATCAAACCGCAGAAAGCTTTGAGCAGGGTATAAAAGAAAATAATTTACAAAAACGTACAACTCCGCCTTTAAATAAAAATCAATTTGAAATAACGGGTTTACCTGAATCAAAACAAATCATTAACTGGGCTTTCAATGCGGAAAAGGGACAATTTGAATATTTCAATACAACAACAAACCAGGTAGTAATAGCTCATTTAAAAGATGTGCGCAACAAAGGTATTCCTGAAATGGAAGATGTTGAAGAACAGGTGCGGGCTGAAACAATACAGGAATTAAAAGGAAAACAGCTTTCTCAAAAATTACAGGATGCATTAAAAAATAGCAGTGATCTTACAAGTGTTGCGCAGGCAGTAGGTTCAACAGTTAAAAGTTCACAGAATGCAAGCCTGGGTTCTGCATCTGCACCAGGTGTGGGTCGTGAGGCAAAATTAGTTGGAGTTGTAATGGCAACTGAACAGTCAAAACAAACAAAAGTTGTTGCCGGAAACAGATCAGTATATGTTGCAAATATTACCGGCATTACTGAACCTGTACCAACTGAAGACTATAGCTTAAATATGAATCAGCTAATATATAGTATGCGTACAAGACTTGGCGGACAGAACGGGCAAAATGCCATTACGAATCTTGTAGATAAAGCTGATGTGGTTGATAACAGGAATTTATATCAATAATATCCATTACCTGTAACGATAAACTTTCTTCCGGCGTTTATCGTTACAGGTAAAAATTCAATCAGTGGAGTTAATAAATAAAGTAGCACAAAGCGGTATTTTATCTTTCGATCTTGAGGAATATTTTCCAAAAGAAGAAATTGTAGTGTTTGATCTGAAAGAATATTTATTCCGTGGGTTAATACTAAAAGAAAAAGATTTTCGTGAGGCCCTTGTACAAATTGACTGGAAAACATTTTCAAACAAATATCTTACAATTACATGCAGTGCCGATGCAATTATCCCTCAGTGGGCATACATGCTTGTAAGTGTATATGCGCAACCCCATGCTAAAGCAATTTATTTCGGAACAAAGCAAGAAGCGTTAAAATCAATTTATTTTCAAACAATAAATAGTATTGATGTTGAACAATACCGGGACCAGAGAGTTGTTGTAAAAGGATGTAGTGATAAGCCTGTACCGCCTGATGCATATGTATATGTAACAAATATTTTAAGACCTGTTGCAAAAAGTATTATGTATGGTGAGCCCTGTTCAACAGTACCATTATTTAAAAGAAAAGAAATAGTAAAATCAGTATAAGTGAAACCCGTACATTACATATTAATTGGTGCCGTTGCGGGAATATTGCTTGTAACATTTTTATCCTATTCGCCAACTGATACATTGGCAAATACAAATAATGTATCATCAACGGATACATTGCAAAGCCTCGGCAATGAGACAACAATGGCAAAATATTTCGCCATTAAGTTACCAAAACAATTAACCTTTGCAGGTGAAGATGTGCCTATGCATGATTTTGAAGTTAGAGAAAGATTAGACCGTGAATTATTAGTAAATACTTATTGGCATAGTAACACATTACAGAATTTAAAATTAGCACATCGCTGGTTTCCCCAAATAGAAAAGATATTTGCCGAAAACGGCATACCTGATGATTTTAAATACATAGCGCTTGCTGAAAGCGGTTTACGCAATGTCATATCTCCTGCAAAAGCTGAGGGTATCTGGCAATTCCTTTCTGAAACCGGAAAACAATATGGATTGAGAATTAATGGTGAAGTAGATGAAAGATATGATATTGAAAAAGCTACTTATGCAGCTGTAAAATATTTTAAAGAAGCGCAATCAAAATTTAATAACTGGACCTTGTCAGCGGCATCTTACAATGCAGGAATAGGAGGAATTGAAAATAATTTGGAATACCAAAAAGTAAATAATTATTATGATCTGTATCTGAATGCAGAAACATCAAGATATATTTTCCGCATCCTTGCATTTAAAGTTATTTATGAGAATACTGAAAAATTTGGATTTATGCTCGATGATGAAGATCTCTATCAGCCGCTTGAATATAAAATTGTTGATGTAAATGAAAGTATCTCAAATCTGTCTGATTTTGCTATCATAAATAATACGAATTATAAAATGCTGAAATATTATAATCCCTGGTTACAATCTACTTCACTCACAGTTAAAAACGGTGAAAAATATATCATTAAACTTCCTGATGCAGGTGAAAAAGCCAGTGAAAAATAAACACTCTACTTTTCTCACAGTTTTAATATTCTAAATATTTGCTGAATTCTTGTATTTTTGGCGACAGCCATTTATACATGCAGATAAAAAAATTAAGCGTACTTGTTCCCGCATATAATGAAGAGAATACAATAGAAATAATTCTCTCAACACTCCTGCAGGTAAAATTGGAACAGGATATAAAAATGGAAATTATTGTCGTGAATGATTGTTCAAAAGATCATACAGCAGAAAAATTAAATACTTTCTTACAACAAAACCCTAACGCAGATATAAAAATCTTTCATCATGAAAAAAATAAAGGAAAGGGAGCAGCATTACATACTGCTATTCAGCATACAACGGGCGATTATATGATTGTGCAGGACGCTGACCTTGAGTATGATCCCAATGAATTTAATATATTATTGCAACCTGTTTTAAAAGGAAAGGCTGATGTTGTTTACGGTTCAAGGTTTATGGGTGGAAATGCACATCGTATTTTATTTTTCTGGCACTCATTAGGAAATAAAATGCTAACATTCTTTTCTAATGTTTTCAGTAATTTAAATTTAACTGATATGGAAACCTGTTATAAATTGATAAGTGCAGATATCTTTAAAAACTTAAAGCTGAAAGAAAAACGTTTTGGGTTTGAACCGGAAGTAACACAGAAATTAGCCAATATAAAAAATATTCGTATTTATGAAGTTGGCATTTCTTATTATGGTAGAACTTATGCAGAAGGGAAAAAAATAAACTGGAAAGATG
The DNA here is from genome assembly GCA_014380545.1 of Chitinophagales bacterium. GTDB lineage: Bacteria > Bacteroidota > Bacteroidia > Chitinophagales > BACL12 > JACMJP01. The sequence goes on from JACMJP010000527.1 coordinate 15,978, forward strand.
GCTTCAGGGCGTTGTATTGTATTTTAAAATATGGTTTGTTTAAATAAGAATACTTCATCAACTGAATTACTCAACACTTGATATCATTTTACCCTGTTATAATCCTCCTGTAAACTGGAATGAAATAGTAATTACATCGTATAAAGAAATTTGCAAAGCACTTCCTGAAATAAAAATACAATTGATACTCGTAAATGATGGTCCTTCTGTTTCTGTAACAGATATCGCAGTTAGTTTTATCAAAAACGCCGTTCCTATTTTTCAACACATTCAATATCAACAAAACAAAGGAAAGGGTTATGCCCTGCGAAAAGGCGTTGAAAGGTCAACAGCGGAAATTTGTATTTATACAGATATTGATTTTCCGTACACCATCGAAAGTTTTTTAAAAATATTTAATATACTCAGAAAAGATGACAGCGATATAGTGGCAGGAATAAAAAATAAGACCTATTATACGAATGTTCCTGCTATCAGGAAATTCATTTCAAAATTTCTTCGTTCAGTATCAGCATTTTTCCTGCGTATAAAAATTACTGACACACAATGCGGATTAAAAGGCTTTAATGAGAAGGGAAAACAAATATTTTTACAAACAACTATTAATCGTTACCTCTTCGACCTTGAATTTATTTTTCTGGCATCCCGGCGAAAAGAAATAAAATTAGTACCTGTTGAAATTTCATTGCGTCAGGGAGTGGAGTTTACAAAATTACCTTACAAATTATTGTTTACTGAGATGCGTAACTTCCTGAAAATTGTTTTGCGTAGTATTTTTGCCCGCTGATATGTTGCGTTTCCTCAAACATCCTTTTTTCTGGTTGCATATAATTGTGATCGGTCTCTTATTATATTTTTTTGGAAAATATTTAACGCACCCTAATGCATATATTTTCAATCAGTGGGGTGATGGAGTAAAAAATTATTTTACACCTGCATGGTACGTTGAATATGACAGCGGAAATTATTTCAGCGGTATGTTATACCCTTTTGGTGAACATGTTGTTTATACAGATAATCAACCTGCAATTTCCTGGATCATTAATTTTATTGATGATAATATTTATCCAATAAGTAAATATACAATTGGGATAATAAATTCAGCAATGCTGTTATCACTTTGGTTATGCGCAATACTCCTCTTTAAAATACTCATACATTATAAATTACCAAAATGGTATGCAGTATTTGCAGCAATCATCATCACATTTATGAACCCGCAACTTGAAAGAATTGCAGGACATTATGCTTTGAGCTATTGTTTTTATATTCCTTTGCTTTGGTGGTTAAGCATACAATTGCACAGGCATAATTATCCTATACTCAGAATTGCAGCACTCATTTTACTCATTATCTTTTTCGGATTTATTCATTTATATTATTTATTAATAAGTGTATTGTTTTTTTTCCTGTATGCATGTATCAGGTTTATTAAAAACAAAAAAAGTTACAGAGAGTTTATATCTAATTTAATCATTACTCTATTACCTGTAATAATTATTTTCATTTTTTTATCTGCAACCGACCCTGTTAAGGATCGTCCTTCCACACCCTATGGGTTTTATGCATACAGGGCTTCTTTTCAATCTGTCTTTTTACCGAGGGGAGGATGGGTTACACAAATGGTTTATCGCAATATTAAAATAAGCACAGCAAGTTTCGAAGGGTATGCATACATAGGTTTTGCCGGAGTATGTGTTGCATTCGCCTCTCTTTTTATTTATGTGAAGAGATCAATAAAAAATAAATCAATAAAAACAAAGGTAATTGATACACCCGACAACCTTTCTGAATATGTAGTGGCATCTGTAATTGCTTTGTTATTTTCAATGGCCCTGCCCTTTACTTTAGGTTTAGATTTTTTACTTGATATAATTCCATTCATAAAACAATTCCGTTCGCCGGGTAGATTTGCATGGATATTTTATTTTGTTTTTTTAGTGTATACAGTAATATTCTTATTTCAGGCTACTAAAAAATTATACGTCCACAGAAAAATAGTTTCTTTTGTTATAGCGATTTTCTTTGCAGTGATCGCAGTCATAGAATGCAAAAATATTATTACAAATAAAAGTAACCTTATAAAACAAAATGCAAATCGTAATCCTTTTGATATTGGAAGTACCTACTGGACTTCAGTATTATTAGATAAGGGATATGCATTTGATAATTTTCAGGCTGTACTCTTTGTTCCATTCTTTCTCAACGGGTCTGAAAAATTATATATTGACAGATCAGGATATGATTCAGGGAAAGCAATGGAAATTGCTTATCACACCGGGCTGCCTTTAATAAATTCAATGTCATCCAGAACATCAATTTCCCGGACACTTGAAGTGGCACAGATTGTTGGTCATGGAACAATAAAAGATAAACCAATTAAACAGAAATTAAGTGAAAAAAATATTTTGCTGATAACAACTGAAAAAAACATCACTTCGTCAGAAAAATATTTATTAAATCAATCAACATTTATTGGGCAACAGGCGAATATAAAATTTTATTCAATGCCTGTAACAGCGCTTCAAAATACACAACATTATGTAATAGATCATTTCATGGAAAAAAGAGATTCTTTTTTCCATTCGTCAAATCCGGATTATTATGCAGAAGATTCCTTGCAAATTTTTTATACAAACGATTTCGACGATCTTCAATCTCCTGAAGCATTTATAGGAACAGGTTCACTATATATTGAAGGAGGCAAAAAGGAAATTGCAGAAATACCAGTAAATATATCAGATACAATTTGGGTTGAAATATCCTTCTGGGCAAAAACATATATTGAAACAACAGCTTACCCTTATTTACAAGTTTGTCTTTTAGATGAAAATGGTAAAATAATTAAAAAAACAGGCGCTGATCCAAAACTTTCTGCTGATATTGTACACGATTGGGTAAAGGGTGCTGAAAGCTTTGATATTCCGCCTATGTGCAAAAAATTAGTTATCGAAATAAAGGATGCTAAAATGATAAACATTGATAATGTGTTACTTCGGCATACGGCATATGATGTTTTTTATGGAGTTGAAAGCGACGGCAGTTTTTTATTTAATAATTATCCCATTGGAAAATGATCAAAATCTTTTATTTTTGCAATCCAATTTTAAGGTGCGGTAGCTCAGTTGGTAGAGCAAAGGACTGAAAATCCTTGTGTCGGCGGTTCGATCCCGCCCCACACCACAAAAAAGACAAGGCTTTGAAGAAAAATACTTCAAAGCTTTTTTATTTGGTACAACATAGGTACAACTTTGTTCTTTCTCTTAAACTAACTTCTTTTGATTTAGAATATGGAAGTAATTTGTTTAGAAGATGAAGCCTTTTATGCTCTGATGGAGAAGGTGGTTGAACGCATAAAAGAAAAAAATAATATTAAGGAAGATA
>JACMJP010000528.1 GCA_014380545.1 Chitinophagales bacterium
GATGAGAACGGTTGTGTAAATATTGATACTGTAATAGTAAATTCAGTGGGAGAAATCACCATTTATATTTTCAATGCATTTTCACCAAACGCAGATGGATTAAATGATACCTATTATCCAATTGTGCAGGGCAGCGGAACATTGGTTGATTACACCATTTTTAACAGGTGGGGAGAAGTGGTATACACTGGCGGCCCTGCTGATATGGGTTTAGGAAAAGGATGGAATGGAGAACTGAATGGCAAAACAGCAGATATCGGAAGTTATGTTATCATCGTGAATGCAGTTACAAGTTTAGGTGACGCTAAGTTTAGTAAGGGTTCTTTTTTATTGGTGCGATAAATGGGGGACAAACTAAATTCTGTTATGTTGTTCTTATTTAGTATATTTGAATCACAGAATTGTAAGATGTTTATAATTTAAAGGTAAAATGTTTTAATTGTTTAAAGAATAAAATAACTTTGAAAGCGAAGAATATATTTTTAAAATTATTTCCTCAAATAACGATTCATGAATAAATTTTTACTTGTTGTATTTACATTGTTGTTTATGCCTCTCAGCCAACTCTCGGCGCAATTAGTAGGTGGTGATGCCTTCCTTAAAGGCACTTATGTTGAGGTTGGTATTAATAATTGCGGAGCATACGGTTCAGGTGATAACCCTCCGGGTGGATACCACCCTAATCCCACGTTTGCTTTAGGATTTGTTGCTGATAGTGACCAGGACGGTTGGGACATAGGTTCACCAGATTATTGCGGTGATTATTTTGTTCCCGGTTCACCTGTCGAAGGATGGCAAATTCAAATTGGTTCAAGTGTGTATACTAACACCGATCAAAGTTGCTGGACTTCGGAAATTCCCGGAGAAGTAACAGGGTATTCTTATGGAAGCGGTATATATACAGGAGTTTGGGAAGGGGAAATTTCATCTCATGATCTCGGAATAACTCAAACTACAACTTTGCCGGAAGATGCATTATATTTTGTAACAAGAATACTTCTCTGCAATAATGGTACAGATACGATTGAAGATGTTTATTATATGAGAAATGTTGATCCCGATCAGGATCAACCATGGTCGGGTGATTTTACAACAGATAATGAAGTCATTTATCAACCACCAACCGACCCTGATGCACTAGTAATTTCTGAAGGGCTTACTTATGGCTGTTTTTTAGGATTAGGAGCAAAGGATCCGAATGCACGGGTTAGTTATGGTAATTTTTCTACAACGGATGGCACACCTGAAGAGGTTTGGGAGGGTACTGGCGGCTATTATAGCTCTGGAAGCTTAAATGGCGATATTGCAAACTCAATTTCTATTTATGTTGATAAAATATTACCAGGTGAATGTCGCTGTATTGCATTCGCATATATTCTGAATATTGACGATCTTGATGAAGCTCTTGACGCTACATTATCATCAATAGGTGCAACTGCTGATGGCGCAGATATCAGTACATCAGGCACAACTTATATTTGCCCTGGTGATACAACACAACTTGCCATATTAAATGGTGAAGATTATGAATGGACATGGACACCCATTGATGGGTTAAATTCAAATAATAATGATACAGTATATGCTTCACCGGAAGTAACAACAACTTATACAATAGTCGGAAACGGAATTTGCGGAGAAGTGGAAAGAGAACTTACAGTTGTAGTATGGGAACCGCCGGTTGCAAGCGCCGGTATAGATACAGGGGTATGTCATGAAGAATCAATTACTTTAGATGGAAGCGGTGGGGAAACATATTTATGGCAACCTCCGGTATATCTCGACGATGAAACTTCTGAAAACCCAACAGTTGAGAGTCCGTTAACAGATATGTATTATTATCTTGAAGTTACAGATATAAATGGATGCAAAGATACGGATATGGTATATGTTGAATTATATCCAATTCCTGATGTAGATGCAGGTTCTGATAAAGTGATGGCATTAAATACTTTTACCCAGTTATATGCAAGTGGAGCTGAAACTTATGAGTGGACACCTGCCGAAACTCTTTCTGACGGATTTGTATATAACCCTTATGCTTATCCCGATGATACTATTATGTATTATGTTACTGGTACTGATGAAAATGGATGTACTCATACAGATTCAGTAACTGTATTTGTTATTGACCCGGTGTTTATTGTTTCACCAAATATATTTACGCCTAATTTCGATAATATTAATGATAAGTATATACCAAGTGTTGAAGGTTTAGGAGAGCTAATAGATTTCCAAATATATAGCAGATGGGGTGCAATGGTGTATGACTGGAATGTAGGTGACCTGCACGGATGGGATGGAACTTATGAAGGGAAGATACAGGAAGTAGGTACCTATATCGTATTAATTACAGCAAGAGATGTTATTAAAAATGTGGAATTGCAGAAAACAGTAAATGTTATTTTAATGAAATAGTTTTTAGTGTATTTTATTTCAGATTTTAAATTAGTGTTATATTTATAAGTCAGTTCTCAATTTTTTGTCCTTTAAACCAAATTTTAAATTATGAGGGCCTCTTCACTCTTCCGGGCATTTATTTTTTTACTGTTTACTTGCAACAGTGTATCTTACTTGTTTGCACAAATGGGCGATGATGCTGTTTTCCTGCAGGGATGTTTTATTGAAGTCGCTATCTCAGACTGCGGAGCTTATGGAACTTCTGAAAGCCCCCCTGATGGTCCTTACGGTGATTATCATGAAATTGACTGGAACGGATTGGGTTTTGTTGCCGATCATGAGAAAGATGGTTGGGATGTAGCAACCGGTGCCGGTGAACCAGATTTTTGTGGTGACTATTTTTCACCAGGCTCGCCAGAGGAAGGATGGGCTATTCAAATTGGTTCTGAAATTTGGGAAAATCACTATATAGGTTGCTATGGATATGGAGGGTTCTTTGGTGGGCCTGATATTGATGGAGATGTTACAGAATACATTGAAGGTTTAGGATATAAGCAGGGGGTTTGGGAAGGCAACCTTGAAGACGGAGATTATAATTTGGCTATCACTCAAAAAACTACTTTTCCCAATGGAGCATTATTCTTTTTAACGGGAGTTGAGATATGTAATAACGGGGACACAGACATAGATGACCTGTATTACATGCGCAATGTTGACCCTGACCAGGATCTTGATCATTGCGGAAGTTTCGGAACAACTAATGAAATAATTTACAACCCTCCAACTGATGATACAGCACTTGTGAGTGCTATTGGAGATGCATGCGGATGTTACTTGGGCATTGGCGCTATTGACGAGAGAGCAAGAGTAAGCTTTGGTAATTTTTTCATCTCACCAGCTACCCCTGAGGGCGGTTGGATGGGTGATGCAGGTGAAGGCTACTCCGACGAAGGCTCAACCTGGTGCGATTGTGCTATACAAATATCTTTTCAGCTTGACATTGCTGCAGGCGAATGCGAAACTATCTATTTTGCACATGTACTTGACCCTTCTGATCTGCAGGAAGCTCTTGAAGCTACTCTTACAGGTGGTTTTGTTGGAGTTGCTGCAGACGGAACTCAAATTGACACATCAGGTATTGTAGAAAAATGCGAATTAGATACGCTCACTTTGGAAATTTTGAACGCTGAAGAATATGAATGGACATGGACACCATCTTTTGGATTAAGCGTTGATACAGGTGCCGTAGTATTGGCTTTCCCTGATACAACTACTACTTACATAGTACATGGACTCAGTGAATGCGGTGAATTACTCGACACAATTACGATCATAGTACATAATGTTCAGGGCAATGCCAATGCA
>JACMJP010000529.1 GCA_014380545.1 Chitinophagales bacterium
AAATTTTGAGATAACTTTTGAGCATTGTCTGAATTAGGATTTTATGATTTTAGGATTATTTGCAATTTCCGATTTCCGATTTCCGATTGCCCATTCACCACTCACCATTCTATTCCGTTCTCAAACTCTTCACCGGATTTGCCATTGCTGCTTTTATTGATTGAAAGCTTATTGTGAATAATGTTAATAGTATTACGGATATACCGGCAATTACAAATATATAAGGTGTAAGGCTGATGCGGTATGCAAAGCCTTGAAGCCAATTACTCATCAACCACCACGATGCAGGAAGAGCAATTGCCAACGAAATAAAAGTCAACCGTAAAAAATCTTTCGACAGCATAGTTGTAATGTTTATTACTGATGCGCCGACTACTTTTCTTACACTGATTTCTTTTCTTCTTTTTTGTGCAGTGAATGCCGCCAAGCCAAATAAGCCAAGGCATGAAATAACAATTGCCAGTCCCGCAAAATATTTTGACAATGTGGACACTCTTGATTCTGAATCATATTGCTTTTGATATGCTTCATCCAGAAAATTGAATGTGAATGGAAAACCGGGGTTATATTTTTCATACAAGCGCTCAATGGCAGCAATAGTTTGTCGTTCATTGTTTACCTGCACACGTGCGATGATGATATTTCCCGGCGGCCATAAAAACAGGTAACATGGCCTTATGGATTCATGCAGTGACTCAAAATGAAAATCCTTTACAACTCCAATAACCTGCACATTTTTCCCAAACCTGCGTATGGTTTTTCCCACCGGATCTATTAACCCCATCACTTTAACTGCTGTTTCATTTAAGATAATTTTTGCTGAATCTGTGCCGAAGCTTCTCGAAAAACTTCTTCCTTCTCTCATCTCCATATTCATCGTTTCAATAAAGTTATAATCAACCTCAAAAGCTTCAAAAAAAACCTCGGTGCGGGGATCCTTCCCCTTCCATTCCATACCGCCATGTCCATATCCCGACCCAACCATTTTATGATACGTAGAGCTTGAATTAACAATGCCCGGAATATTTTTAAGTTCTGCTATAAATTCTGCTTCTTTACCCCTCATATCACCCTCTGCAGACAGGCGAACAATATTATTTTTATTATAACCAGCGTCAGTGTTTTGTATAAATTGTATCTGCTGATATATAACTATCACTGCAACTATTAAAATAGTTGACAGTGTAAATTGAAAGACCACCAACCCTTTTCTCGATAAGACCTCAGCAACTGACGTGTTAAATTTTCCCTTTAGTACAGAGAGAGGATTAAACTTAGACAAATACAAAGCAGGATAACTCCCTGCCAGTAAACCAGTGCATAGAATTACAGTTATAAAATAAACGATCATTCTTGTATTAATATAAAGATTGATTTGTTTTCCTGTAATCTGGTTGAATGCAGACAGCAACGAGAGTGCAATAACAATTGCAAATACTGTTGCACACAGGGTCAGCAACAACGATTCGGAAAGAAATTGAACGATGAGTTGCCTGCGATCTGCACCAACCACTTTCTTAATGCCGATTTCTTTTAAACGCCTTGATGCTTTAGCTGTAGAGAGGTTCATGAAGTTGATACATGCAATCACTAAAATAGATATTGCCAATATTGAAAACAGTCTCACATATTCAATTCTGCCTTCGCCTACGGCATTATTACCACCGTAAAAATTATGTAGATAAACATCTGAAAATTTTGTTGCAGAAACTATTGATGAAGTATCGCCGCTATTGCGTGTAATTATGTCGGCAACTATTTTGTTAAAGGCATTGATGTCCGTTCCTTTTTTTAATAATACATAATTGCGCGGACCTTTATCTTGCCATCTTGTTACCCATTCCTTTATGGCCTTAAAATATTCAAAGGATAATACAAAGTCAAACTGTTGTGAGGAATGTCGGGGCACTTTTTCAAATACGCCGGAAACATAAAAAGTGGTATCCTGATCAAAACGTACAGGCTTCCCAATAATGCTTTTTGTAGTACCAAAAAGTTTCTCTGCAAGCTCTTCAGATATAACAATGGAAGTTTTACTATCGAGTGCGGTATTTTTATTGCCTTCGATAAGTTTAAAAGAAAAAATATTGAAATAATCATTACCCGCGTATTGACCCGATGCTTTGATATTTTTATCGCCCGCAGAAAGAGTGTATTG
>JACMJP010000530.1 GCA_014380545.1 Chitinophagales bacterium
CCGAATCCGGCAAGTGATTTTATAATTATAAATACAAAACAACTTTCAGTAAATTTAATTCGACTGTTTGATATTACAGGAAATTCAATTTCTGTAGAAAATTATTTTAAAAGCGAAAGCGACGATATACTATTTATTTCGCTTAAGAATTTACCCACAGGAAATTATTTTATACAAATGATTACGCCATCGGAAAGTATCACTAAACAATTCACTCATCAAAATACTTGTGTTGGCAGATATGGAACAGAATAAATTCTTTCAAATGAAATCAATCTTTGTATCATTGATCAGGATCCATCTGCATAAATTCTCTTTTTACTGCTTTCAGCATACTGAATAATTGTGCTACCTGAATCAGTAATAAAATAACCAGAGCAAGCATAACATACCAGGGGAGTTCAATAGCTTTAGTGCCCGATATTTTCTGAAATTTATCTATATGCAATTTGGTAAGTGCAGATCCGAACGCCATTCCAACAAGTAGGAAAGAAAGGAGAGAAAAAATTACCTTTAAAAACATGATGCGCATGGTGGAATAACCAACTTTAAAGTTTTCCAATATAGCCGCCGGAATAATTAATACAAGCGCTATCCAACTCCAGTTTTTATCAAACCAAACATCGTTGAGTGTAAGGTTGAGAATGAGAACAAGTACGATAGACATCAATCCCCATGGAAATAAAAGAAAAGCAGATGTTTTATTTGGTTGTGTTGCCATAATTTATAAATCTTTATTGAGCAAAAAATAAAAAGAGTAGTTAAATATAAAATAAATTATAATAATTCTTCAACAAACTAATCTCTTAAAGTAAAACTAATTCTCCGCCCGCATCTGCGGAAATAAAATAACTTCCTGTATGCTCATATTATTTGTCATGATCATTGTTAAACGATCTATCCCAATTCCGATACCTGCAGTTGGCGGCATACCAAATTCAAGTGCCCGTAAAAAATCTTCATCCAATGTCATTGCTTCCTCATCACCTCTTTTTCCTAATTCCAATTGGTCTTCAAATCTTTTTCTCTGGTCAATCGGGTCATTTAATTCGCTGAATGCATTACATAATTCTTTTCCATTGCAAATTGCTTCAAACCTTTCCACCAATCCTTCTTTGGTTCTGTGTTTTTTTGCAAGCGGGCTCATCTCAACGGGATAATCTGTAATAAATGTCGGCTGAATTAATTTCGGCTCACAGTGCTCTCCGAATATTTCATCAATTATTTTTCCTTTACCAATTTTCGCATCAATATGTACATTTAATTTTTTTGCAGTTTCCCTCAATGCATTTTCATCCATTGCAGAAATATCTATTCCTGTAAAATGATGAATTGCTTCATACATAGAAAAACGTTTCCAGGGTCTTTTAAAATCAATCACATTTTCGCCAACTTGTACTTGTGTATTTCCATTTACTGCAATCGAAACTTTTTCAATTAATTCCTCTGTAATATCCATCATCCATTCATAATCTTTATATGCAACATAAAATTCTATTTGCGTAAATTCAGGATTATGCGTTCTGTCCATTCCCTCATTCCGGAAATCTTTGCTAAATTCAAACACCCCATCATATCCTCCAACAATTAATCTTTTTAAATACAACTCATTTGCAATGCGCAAATACAAGGTCATGTCGAGTGTATTATGATGTGTTTTAAAAGGTCTTGCAGCAGCGCCTCCATACAATGGTTGAAGAATAGGTGTTTCTACCTCAAGATATCCTTTC
>JACMJP010000531.1 GCA_014380545.1 Chitinophagales bacterium
ACGGTGGACATACTCTTCCAACACCATGTGATATTCCGGCTGATCCCTTTGGTTATCATGGTGAGTTTGAAGATTACGATGTTGTAATTGAGGAAGCAACTTCCATTAACAATGAATACAGTTCCTTCATAAAACCTCAAATATATCCTAATCCTGCTGCTGAAGAATTTACAATAAGTTATACATCACAGAATAATGAAGATTTATTTATTAAAATAATGTCGCTATCAGGTGAAATGTTATTCCAATACGGGGAAAAAAATATGATTGCAGGGGTACAAAAAAATATTGAAATAAACTGCAGCGATTTAAATATTGCTCCGGGAAATTATGTAGTAATACTTTCTAAGGAAAATGAGATGAGCATCACCCCGGTAATAATTATTTATTAATTCGTAGGTGGCTATGTGAGTTCGGATGAAGGGATACTTACTTCCCTTCATCCATTTTAAAAGAATTTTATTACATGTCTAAAAGTTTCGTTATCGTTTTATGCATTGTTATGGTATCGTGTAACTATCATTCAGCTGACAGTTGTATAACATCAACATCATTTATAAATGATGTGTATCCAATAATTATAAACAACTGCTCTCTTGACGGATGTCATGTTTCAGGTTCCGTGATCGGAAACTTAGCAGACTATGACATACTGAAACAAAAAGTTGATGAGGGGAAATTGTATTATGTATTATTTGAAAACCCATTGATGCCACCCGATACAATGTTAAAAGAGAATGACCTGAAAATAATAGAATGCTGGCTAAAAGACGGGGCACAGAATAATTAAAAAATATATGGTTAGAATATTCATTTAATTATCAAAAAAATATTTAATCATTTATAGTTTCCAGGTAATACGTTCAATTGAATTTTAAAATTATAAATTTAAAAATAAAAGATATGAAGAATTGTATATTATTATTAATCCTTTTTGTTCATGCAGTCAATATTTATTCCCAGGCGGGAGCTTTAGATACCACATATGGTGATGGAGGAAAAGTAGTCACATCAATAGGACCTAACTACGAAGGTATATTAGCTTCAGCATTACAAGCAGATGGAAAATTAGTTACCGCAGGATATTCAAATACAGGAACTATATTCGAATATCAGATAGATTTTGCATTAGTAAGATATGATACAGATGGTTCTACAGATATTACTTTTGGCGATGATGGAAAAGTTGTAACTGATTTGGGATATATTGATGATGCAATTCTTGGAATGGCAATTGACATCGAAGGTAAAATTATAGCTGTCGGTTCTCATTATACTATGGGCGACTTTACTCACGATATAGCAATTGCGAGGTATAATGAGGACGGAACATTGGATGATACATTTAGCGATGATGGCATACTTATATATCCTGTTGGTATTGGGGAAGATGAAGCGTATAATATTATTATACAACCTGATGGAAAATATATTGTATGCGGATATGCACTAACAGATGATTTTAGTACTGATTTTGTTTTAATCAGATTACATTCTGACGGTTCACCTGATGATTCATTTGGTGATGACGGAATTGTTACAACTTCAATAGGTTCCGGTATTGACAAGGCTCTTTCAATTACTTTGCAGGATGATGGTAAAATAATAGCTGCAGGTAAATCATATAATGGTTCTAATTATGATATTGCATTGGTAAGATATAATGATGATGGCAGCCTTGATACTTCATTTGGTGATGATGGAAAAATTACAACTGCAATTGGTACTTCTGATGATGATGCGTTTCAGGTTCTGATACAATCTGATAATAAAATTGTAGTAGGCGGAAGTTCCATTTACTCAGCTTATAGTTATGAATTTGTATTAATAAGGTATAATGAGGATGGATCTTTGGATGATTCATTTAATGCAGATGGCATATTTACATATTCATTTGGCAGCAGCGACAGGGCTTTTAGTATTTCAATTCAGACCGATGGGAAACTACTTGCAGCGGGTAAAAGTTACAATGGATATGATAATGATTTTGCGCTGATCAGATTGAATACTGACGGAAGTTTTGACAATTCATTTGATAGTGATGGAATAGTAACAACAGATTTTGGAATATATCATGATGAAGCATTTACAATGCAAATTCAATCCGACAATAAAATAATAGTTGCAGGAAGAACATATGTTGATGACGATGATTTTGCAGTTGCCCGCTATCTTAATTCAGCATGTAATTATCCTGAATTAGCTGAAATAGGATCATCTCAAGATACAATTTGTATTGGTGATCACATTACTTTAAATATAACCAGCGGTGTGTTAAATGATGCCACCGAATGGGTTTGGTACACAGGCTCCTGCGGTGATACAGAAGCGGGAACAGGTACCTCATTGGAAATTAATCCGGATGAAACAACTACTTATTATGTGAGAGGTGAAGGCGGATGTATAACAGGTGGAATATGTTCTGCGCATACTATACATGTTATCCATATTGACACTTCAATAACTTATGCAGATAATACTTTGCATGCAAACGGAATCGGGTCATACCAATGGATAAATTGCGAAAGCGGTGAAGAAATTACAGAAGCAACTAGTCAGGATTTTATACCACTTATGAGTGGAACATATGCAGTAGTTATTTCTGCAGACGGATGTAGTGATACTTCATCATGTTATGCAATTACAGCAGTTGCAATTTCAAATAATGTATTAAATACAAACATACATATTTATCCGAATCCAACTGCGGGTATTTTATTTATTGATAATCCGTTAACAGATCAATCAATTGAAGTAATAATAAAAGATGTTACAGGTAAATTAATTTATCAAGTGCAACATAATGGGCAAAAAGAAATTCCGATAGATCTTTCTGCTAAACCAAAAGGCGTTTACTTTTTGACTATACATTCCTCAGGCGATATACGTATTATACAGTTTGCAATTCAATAAGAAGAATAATTAAAATTTTACAATGATATAGAATTTATTATAAGTATTAATAAATATAATATATCTTGAAACTTGATTTTTATATCGTTCATACTTTTACAGAAAAGATATTTTCAGGGATCCCTGTATTTGTAATTCCACTGGATAATTGGCTTTCAGAAGGAGTGATGCAAAAAATTGCTAAAGAAAATACAGGTATCTCAACAGTCTATTTTGTTCAGAATACACATGGATATTATGTGAGATGGTTTATGCATGATAAAGAACTCACCTTATCCTGCCCCGGAGCCATTGCTGTATGCCATATCTTGAAAACCGTTTTACACTACACAAAGGATAAGGTTAATTTGTATACAAGAGCCGGTACGCTGGATGTTAATGTCAGGAGTAGTTCTGCTATCAGAAATAATTTCTATACGTTAAATCTTGCTTCAAAACCTGCGGATACTTTTGAGATGCCAAAAAAAATTCAGAAACAGCTATATGCAGAACTGATACAGGCAGTAAAATCAAAAGATCTTTTTTTGATCCTTAAAAAAGAAGATGACTTGTTGAATATTGAGATAAATAATTATGCGGGAATAAAAGACGAATTGGAGTTTGATAAACTTTTTTTAACAGTAAGAGGATATAACGACAGTGTTAAAGCAAGATGTTTTTCTTTTAATTCCGGAATCAACGAAATCCCTATTGCCAATCTTGCACTATGCACATTAATACCTTACTGGAGTAAGAAATTAGACAAAAAAGAAATACAGGTAACACAATTGTCCGAGCCTTATATTTCTTTTGTGTGCAGACATAATGCTGATAATGTATCCATCTCTGCCAATGCAAAAACATATTCGGTTGGTTCTATATATACTAGATAGTGAATTAATAATATTTTTTTTTATTTCCCTTTATACAGAAAAATAATGAGCAGTAAAACATAATTCTAAAATCAAAGGCAGGATAAAATGAAAAGAATTTAATTTTTAACTCTGCTCATTTTCATACAGACCTACCTTTATAATTTTTTCTGCATCCACTTTTTCAAGATCTGAAATAGCAGGACCATTTATCACTTTTCCAAATTTATCGAATCGTGCACCATGGCAGGGGCAGTCCCAGGTTTTTTCTGTAACATTCCATTGCACAATTCCTTTCAGGTGGGTGCAATAGGCGGAGCAAACTTGAAATGTTCCTTCATGATCATGATAGACAGCATATTTTTTTAGACCTTTCCTAATTATTGCTCCTTCTCCTCTTATAATATCTTCCGGGTTTTTTGTTTCGCCCGGTGTAATATATTCTACATATTGAGCTGCCATATTTAATGTTTCTTTAAAAAATTCTTTTGCAGCTCTCAGCGTTTTTCTTTTTGGATCGTATAATTTTGCCCATTCATTTTCTCTTCCCATGATCATATCGGTAAGAAGTATAGAAGAAAAAGTAGCATGTGTTATTCCCATGCCCGAATCACCTGTTGCAATATAAACATGTTCTTTATGTTCCGGATCAGGCCCAATGAAACTTAATCCATCCATAGTTTCCATTATTTGCCCTGACCATTTATATTCTATAATTCCCAGGCCCGGAAATATTTTTCTTGCCCATGTTTCAAGTGAAAAAAAATATTCGCCTTTTTCATCGTCTTGCCCTGTTTTATGATCTTCACCCCCGATAATTAAAATGTCATCAAGATCTCGCTCATATATGCGCACATAATGATAAGGTTCTTCAGTATCCCAATACAATGCTTTTGCTACAGAACCTTTGGGTATTGATGCTGCAATAACATAACTTCTATAAGCAAATTCTTTTACAGGTAATGCAAGCATATCGCTAATGGGGCTATTTGTTGCAACAATTATATCTCCTGCTGTAATTGTATTTCCAGATTCTGTTGTAACAAGAACATGAGAATCTTTTTTTTCAATATCTTTTACATGTGATTGGGTGAAAATTTTTACTCCCATTTTTGTAGCTGCCTCCGCAAGCCCTGACATATATTTTAAAGGATGAAATTGTGCTTGTCGTTCGTATTTAAATACCGGCGTAACATCTGATATTGGAACGGGAGGATTATTTATTTTCTCAACCTGAATGCCTGCTCTTTGAGAGGCTTCAAATTCGTGTTCAATAAATTCATTTTTATCCTCACCAGTAAAAAATAAATAACCATCCACTCTTTCAAAATCACAACTCATATTTTCATCTATCACAATTTTTTCTATTTCATTAATTGCTCTTGTCTGACTTTCTGCAGCAAGATATGCACCTTTTTCTCCATGCAATTTTTCTATATGATAATATCTATCATCAATTACATTTGTAATATGTGCGGTTGTTCTTGCAGTTTCTCCTCCGGCAATTTGATTCCCTTCAAGTAGAATAATTTTTTTTCCTTCTTTTGCAAGTAGATATGCGCATGTTAATCCTGTGATGCCTCCACCGATAATGCAAATATCTGCTTCATCATTTTTATTCAGTGGATTATATTTAGGGGTGTCTTCTGTAGCTGCCCAAAAGGACAAAGAAATTCCTGATGACGTTTTTATAATTATTACTTTTTATTTAATGGGATAATTATTAAATTGTATGCCAGTAAAAAAAGTTCTGGCGGTTTTTTTGTGTCATAGAGTTGATAAAATAAAATTATAGTACTTATTATTTAATTCACAGAATATGAATTTGATTTACATAAGTGTCGGATTTTTCCTTTTTGCTGCAATGCTGGGATCAAGATTATTATATGCCGTTTTAACAGATAAGCCCACTCCTAAATTAATCGTACTGTTACATGGCCCAATAGCTATAACAGGCCTGGTGTTATTAATAATTTTTTTAAGCAATACACCGTCTTATTATCTCACTTTTGCAGTAGTTGCATTTATAGTGGCCGCCTGTTTAGGTGTGTATATGCTTATCCGTGATATGCGGAGAAAACCGGGTCCAAAATCTGTTGCATTAGTGCATGTTTTATTTGCCTTAGTAGGAATAATATGCGTGGCAGTATTTCTTTTTTTGATATAACATATTTTAAATTGTTGCATAATTTACTCATAATGGGAAAATTAAATGGCAGGAAGAAACTTCATAATAATTATAATTCTTTTCATCGCATAAATTTATTTTATGAAAAATCAAAACATTAATAAGCAGAATAAATCCGGAACGAAAAGAACTCAAAATAAACCGGATATTCGGGATGATATGGACAGCCGTGAAAATAAAGAAAGAAACTATAAGGATGGTAATAACAAGCAAGGTAAAAAACCAAATACCAAAGACAGGCAATAAAACAAGAGTTGATTATTTCCCCTTCCCCTGGAAAATGATCAACAATGTATAAAACATAATTTTAAAATCAATGGCGAGGCTCATGTTTTCAATGTACAGCAGATCGTATTTCATGCGTTCAATCATTTGCTCAACATTGCTGGCATAACCAAATTTTACCATCCCCCAGCTTGTAAGCCCGGGCTTTACTTTTTGCAGATATTTATAAACCGGGGCAGCTTTTACTATCTGGTCAATATAATATTGCCGTTCAGGACGGGGACCTACTAAACTCATTTCTCCTTTTAAAATATTTATCATTTGCGGCAATTCATCAAAACGCCATTTTCGCATTATTTTCCCCCATGCAGTTATACGTTCATCTTTTTCGCTGCTGAGTGCGGGACCATTTTTTTCAGCATCTGTATACATGCTGCGGAATTTATAAATAGAAAATGGTTTATTGTTTTCGCCCATTCTTTCCTGTTTATATAAAATAGGCCCAGGCGAGGAGAATTTCACTTTTATTGCAATAAATACATATAGGGGAGATAAAATAAGCATCACTAAAACAGAAACGAAAATATCAATGCCCCGCTTAATGAAACGTTGCCACCTGGGCATTAGGTCAGGATAAATTTCTATAAGTACTGCACCAAGAACGTTGCTCATTTTTACAGAGCCGCTCATAATGTCGTACATATCAGGAATTATTTTTATAACTAATGCTTTTTTTTCTGCAACCGTATTTATTATCTCATTTAATAAATGGTGTTCGCTTGTTTCTATTGCGATAATTGCTTCATCAATATTTCTTTCTTTTAAAATAGAATCAAGCTCACCCAAATTTCCGAGCCGTGGAATAAATTTCTCCAGTGCACTGCTGTTACTTCCATTTGCATCTATGTATCCAACAAAAGCATAGCCGAGTGATTTTTTACTGTTTGTTACTTCATGATATAAATTCAATGCACGGTAATTACTGCCAATAAGAATTGTATTATATGCAACAACACCTTTTTGCAATTGTCTTTTTGCCCGGGTGAGTACGATCATTCTTGATGTTACCGTAAGCGCAAACTGGCAAAGCAGTAATAAAAAGAATAAAGGATAATAATCTCTATAGTTTGTAATGTAATCATCTAACAATAAACCGAAAAATAAAATGAGCACACCAATAAAAACAACAAAAAATGTTTTTGCAAATTCATATAACCGGGATTTCCGGTAGATGTCAGTATAAAATCCTGCTATTAAATAAATAAATAACCAGACGAACGGAATAAAAACAACACCGTAATAAAATTTTTCATCATTTATAACAAATTTTTGTATATCAAATGGCAGATCTTCAATAATAAATTTGCGGTAAAAGAACAATGCGGCCCACACTATCATTGCAGTAATATAATCAAACAGCACATAAGTAAATATCCCTATTTTCTTTTTATACCGCATTGTTTCAATTCTCTGAAATTATTTTTACGTTGTCAATAGAAAGTGTTGCGCTTATTGCAGATGCGGGCCTTGCCATCCGCAGCTCTATACTGTATGTTTCAGTTTGTATAAGTCTGATTATATTACCTATATTCACATAAATTTTATTCCATGTATCTTTTGGTGTTAATGTTATTACATATTCAGGATATTGGCTGCCTAATAAATTTCCTGTAACCCACACTTCAAATTGGGTATCATTTTTATAATCCATTTCAAGATAAACATTACTTCCATCATCAGGTAATATGAGATCAAAGGTGCCAGCCCGGAAAAAATAATTATTACCTTCAAGTGTTGCCTGCATACTTCTGCTGCCTTCAAATACTTCTGCCGGATCGGTAAGTTCAACAAAAGAAGTATCGCTGTTTACAGCAGGTGAAAAAATATTTCCTGTTTCAAACCTGTCAATAATATAGGTGAGCCCAGTTGAATAATATGTTGTTGCAGGATAAATTGTATCTGTTTGCTCAGCTGATAAATGCATTGTTGTTTTATGTGAAGTATAAAAAGGATATACTTTTCCGAATACCTGTATGCCGTTATCTTTTATGCCCGGCGAAATAATAATTTCCAAATTACCTGTATCCAGAACAGGAACTAATGCGGGTAACTGAAATACACCAATTGTTTTATTGTTTACATACACCCATCCATCCGTAATTTTTTGTGAATTAAATCCCTGGCTGCTTAGATCGCAGCTTAAAGAAAATGTATCTATATAAATATAAGATGGAATTTGCGGCTCGCCTAAACCACAGCGATTAAATAAGAATGGTAAACAAAAAACGAGGAATAAATATTTTCTTTTTAAATGTATCATGATTTATAAACTGAATTTTTTTCTATTTTATGGAGGATCATGTGTGCCACTTGCAATGCGTTAAATCCATCCGTAATTGTAACCGCTGTTTCCGTATCATTTATAATTGCCTGCGCAAATAATTCAAGTTCCATCTTAATTGCATTCACCGGTTGGATAACGGGTGTTTCCATTTTAATTGCTTTCTTTTGAAATTTATTGCCTGTGTTAATATCAATAGTAAGCCCATCTTCCGTGCCCGTAGCATCTTTCAAGCTTAATATTTCTGTCATTTTCTCAGCGAAGTCAATACTGATATATGCATCTTTCTGAAACAGCCGCATTTTACGCATTACCTTCATTGATATTCTTGAAGCAGTTAAATTCGCAACACAACCATTTGCAAATTCAATTCTTGCATTTGCAATATCCGGCTGATCGCTTATAACTGCAACACCACTTGCACTCACTTTTTTTATATTGCTTTTTATAAGGCTTAAAATAATATCAATATCATGTATCATCAAATCAAGAACTACAGGAACATCCGTTCCTCTCGGATTAAAATTTGCCAGCCTGTGTGCTTCTATAAACATGGGCTGCATGCTTATATCTTTTACTGCAAGAAATGCAGGATTAAATCTTTCAACATGACCAACCTGTGCTTTTATTCCGGCTTCATGCACAAGGTTCATAATTTCTTTTGCTTCACGAACAGAATTTGCAACGGGCTTTTCAATAAAGATATGTTTCGATTTTTTAATTGCTTTTCTTGCACAATCATAATGCGATAATGTTGGTGTTACAATATCAATTGCATCCACCGCATCAATTAGTTGATTTAATGAAAGGAATCTTTTTACATGATAAGCTTTTTCAGCATGCACAGCAGC
>JACMJP010000532.1 GCA_014380545.1 Chitinophagales bacterium
AAATTTTGAAACACAGGAAGCGCATGCCGCAATAAATAAGGAATTTGAAAACATATATCCCGCAACGGAAGCGCAACTTGTTGTGCGACAAATATTGGGTAAACCAAAAGTGGAGGCATTGGAAACAGGTGTTGCATTACTTGGCAAAAACAAATGGGGAGGAACTGGTTATGCATATTGGGCAAAAAAATTAAATGATGCGGGAGTATTTCCAACATTAAAAGAAATAACAGATAATGATAATTATCAAAAACAATCACCATTAATAATGACCTGCGCTGCAGGATTACTTGCAGAATTTTTAAAACCAGAATTGTTGCCTGGTAATTTTTATGCTCAATATAAAAATATCACTGTAGAAAAAATACTTTCTTATGAAAATGAATGGAAAATATTTCTGCAAAACATTAAATCAGAAACAGGAGAAACAAAACAAAATGATCTTATCACAAATATCAACGGGTTTAATTTTGCACATGAAGGATATCAAATTTATAATGGTTATGGAGGCACAACAGCTATTCATGCAGTTGAAAAAATGAAAAGTATCGGAACAAATTCACTTGCAATTATTCCTTATACCGGAACGGGGGTATTAAATGAACCCACACAATACCATTTTCAAAATGGTGCAGGCGGTGAAAATGATGAAGCTGTAATTCATTCCATGTATGAAGCAAAAAAACATAGCATGACAGTTTTATTAAAACCCCAGGTTTGGAGCTGGGCAGGATGGACGGGGCATGTAAAAATGGAAAATGAAGCAGACTGGAAATTATTTTTTGATTATTATACAAAATGGATTATACATTATGCAATGCTTGCTGAAATGTATGATGCAGATATTTTTTGTGCAGGAGTTGAATTTCAAATAGCTACCACAACACATGAAGAACAATGGAAAAAATTATTCCGGGAAATAAGAAAAATATATTCCGGGAAATTAACCTATGCTGCAAACTGGGGTTATGAATTTGAAACGCTTTCTTTTTGGGATGAACTGGACTACATGTCAATTAATTGTTACTATCCTTTGAGTGATAAAAAAGAAATTACTGATACAGCATTATTGAACAGCTTTGAAAAGATACTGGATAATATAGAGCGTTATGAAAAAAAATATAATAAACCTTTACTCTTTACAGAGATCGGTTTTAAAAGTATTGATTACCCATGGATACAACCACATGCCGATAATGATGAACAAAATGTAAATGAGCTATCGCAAAAAAGATGTTATGAAGCAATGTTTAAAGCGATGGAAGACGAAACATGGATAAGTGGAATTTATTTATGGCAGTTTCCAACATATATGGATTATACAGAAGATAATCCTAAAGGTTTTACTCCCTGCGGAAAGCTGGCAGAGGAAGTAGTTCAGCATTATTTCACAAAAAGTAATCATTAAAAAACCGGACAACAACAGGATTCGTAATTAGAAACGGATAAGGTAGAATTTTAGGAACCCCGTTGCCAATTTGCAGCGGGGTTCTGTTTTTTATATGCCATGCGCATATCTTTTCTAAAGGTTCTTTGTATAGTGCTCCTCCGCAAATATCTTTGATAAAAAAACAACTATGAGAAATTTTTTACTCCTCTCCTTCTCCTTTCTTTTTTCAGCAACACTTTTTGCCCAGGGCATTTGTTCAGAAGCAGGAAATATTATTATTTTTTCCAATTATGACGGCGGCGAATTAAATATTAATATTGATGAAGACATTGCCAACATACAAATTGGAATTTGTTCTTATGAATCTATTGAAATAAATATTTCGGGAACATATGCGGAGAACGTTACCAAAGTTTTATATGCCGGTTACGATTCGGGATTGAGCACAAGTGTAACAGGTGTTGATGACGCAATAGTTGATATTGAATTATATCCGCTTTCAACTTTAGATGATCCTGACGGCAACGAATATATTGTTTGTGCTTATGAATGTGATACAGATTTTATTCCCGGCGGATGTAATACGGTTGACCAGGTTACGGATTATTTTTTAACCGAGCTTGAAGGCTCATTGCGCTTTTCTTATTTGCAATATGGAATTTTCGGAACAGGCACTTATGATATGAGTGAAGGTGGAAATTGTTGCTTCGGTGAAGCAGATTGTATACTTACAGTTAACTCAGGTTTTGACCAGGAAATTTGTTCAGGAGAAACAGTTACCATTACTGCAACAGGTGCTGAAACATATATATGGACTCCAACAGTTACATGCGACCCTCCATGCGCAACAATAACAATTAATCCAACTTCAACAACAACCTATTTTGTTACAGGAACGGATGATGACGGATGTTTTGGAACAGATGAAATTACAATAACTGTAAATGCAACACCGGAAGCCTTAATTACTGAAATTGATAATTCATTATTTGCTGATGGCGGGGGCACATACCAATGGTTACTAAATGGTGAAATAATTACAGGTGAAACAGGAACATTCTATACACCAACTGTAAGTGGTAATTATTCTTTTGTTGCAACAAGTGCTGAAGGCTGTTCAGATACTTCTGATGTAATTACAGTTGTTGTGCAAAGTGTGGCAGATGCTCTTTTTGGTGCGGGAATAGTTTTATTTCCAAACCCGGCAACTGATCATTTGAATATTTCTTTATTCAACAACTTAAGCGGACAGTATCATTTTACAATTCTGAATAATGTTGGTGAAACATTAAAAACAATGTCGTTTACCAAAACATTAAATACAGATGAATTTATGATACCTATATCTGAATTTGCAAATGGCACTTATACCCTGCTTATAAAAACCAACACTTCTTTTTCTGCAAAACAATTTATGATAGTGAAAGAATAATATTCAACCATGGAAGAAAATTATATCCCCAAAACAGAACAGGAAGCATGGGTGGGCATTTTATTTTCCTGCATGGCTTCCGACATGAAGCTGCAGGATATAGAAACCGATGTTTTTACCCAAACAATTACCAAGAAAGAGATCTTTAAAAGTGTGCTGATACTTCCCGTGTATCGTGATATTATGTTTGCACACAGCAAAGCAGGAAGCAAAGGTTTAATTGATATTTGCAAAAGCAAGATCAGTATTGATTATACAAAAACACTTTTTGCAATTGCATGCGAAATAGTTTTTGCTGACGGCAAAGAAGCATATATGGAAGATGACATGCTGCATTATCTTGCTGATGCATTACAAATTATTAAAGCCGATAAAGAAAAAATAATAGAAGTGATACGCATAAAGAACAAGGGGAATAAGTTGGTGGAGATGTGAAAGGGTTTACAACTTAATTATAATGTTCTTTTGGCTCCATTCAAAATACTTTTGCATTCAAAAAGTAAGAAGATCTAATTTTTTGTCCCGGGTTGGCGTCCTCGCCAATCCCTTTAATTAAATAGATTTGTGGTTTGCGAGGACGCAAACCAAGGACAGAAACCTCATTAACATTGGCAATTTATTTATGATGTTCTTTTGGCTTGAACCAAAAGAACGAAAAGTTCAAGACTGCAAATTCTCTCCTTGAATTTTAATAAAACTGTCTTCTGCCACTCAATCCTTCTTTCATCAGGACAGGCTACAGCCGTTACGCTGCACTTCACTCCTGCATTTCTTACTGCACAAAATGTCTGCGGTGGAAAACAGTCGTAAAAATTCTACGTCGATAATTTGAGGTCAGCGGGAGATGTGGCCGGGGATAATGCATCCTAAACTAAATTAGAAGGGAGACACTTTGCAGACGTAATTATTAAGTCCGGTAAAGAAAAAATAATGGAAGTGATACGTATTAATAACAAGGGGAATAAATTAGTATAGGGCCGGGGTGCATTTAGCCACAAGACAAATTATTCATACATATTCAGTATGTAAGCAAACAGCTGTAGTGCTCCTGCAATGAGCAGAGGTGCGCCTGCGAACAGCGAAAGGGGTAACGCAATTGCCAGAGGGGGTTGTGCAATTGACGGAAGGGGCTGTGCAATTGACGAAGAGTGTTGTGCAAATGGCAGAAGGGGCTGTGCAATTGACGAAGAGGGTTGCGCAAATGGCAGAAGGGGTTGCGCAATTGACGAAGAGAGCCGTGCAAACACCGAAAGGGGTTGCGCAATTGACGAAGGGGGTTGCGCAAATGGCTTGAAATCATAAAATATTGCTGTCGTTAAGACACAAAATCTGTTTATTCAATACAAAAAAAGAA
>JACMJP010000067.1 GCA_014380545.1 Chitinophagales bacterium
AATGATCCATGATGTAAAAACAGATTCATTAAAAGAAAATGATATTATATTAATTAAACCGGGAGAAAAAATTCCGGCTGATGGAATTATAATTGAAGGAACAAGCTATTTAAATGAATCCATGTTAACTGGTGAATCAAAACCTGTTGAAAAAAACATCAATGATAAATTAATTGCGGGTGCTTTAAATGGAAATGGTTCATTAAAATTAAAAGTAACACATACTTCTAAGGATTCTTATTTATCAAAAGTAATTCAATTAGTAAATGATGCACAAAAATCTAAATCAAAAACACAATTACTTGCAGATCGAGCTGCGCAGATCTTAACAATCGTAGCAATTGTTGCCGGTATTTCAACATTTATTATTTGGTTAGCAATAGGACAAACAATTGCATTTGCATTAGAACGCATGGTAACTGTTATTGTAATTTGTTGTCCGCATGCACTTGGCCTTGCAGTGCCTTTAGTTGTGGCGGTTTCTACTTCTCTGTCTGCAAAGAACGGGTTATTAATTAAAAACAGAACGGCATTTGAAAATGCAAGAAAAATAACAACTATTGTATTTGATAAAACAGGGACCCTGACTGTAGGAAAATTTGAAGTATCAAAAATCGTTTCATTGCAAGAAGACGTTAATGAAAATGAAATTCTTCGTTTGGCATCTGCATTAGAACAAAAATCAGAACACCCGATTGCAACAGGCATCCTGCAAAAAGTAAAAGAGTTATCTATCACTATTCCGGCAACAGAAGATTTTAACGCTATCACAGGTAAGGGTGTTGAATCCACGGTTGAAGGAAAAAAGATATTGGTTGTTAGTCCGGGTTATTTAAAAGAAAAAAACATTAAGGTACCTGATAGCTTCACAGCCAATGACATTGAAACTGTTGTATTTGTAATTATTAATAATGAGCTGACAGGATACATTGCTTTGTCAGATGAAATACGTCCTGAATCAGCGGAAGCAATTAAAACGCTCAAACAAAATAATATCAAATCAATATTGCTTACAGGCGATAATAATAAAGTTGCAAAAAGTGTAAGTGAAACGTTAGGTATGGAAAGTTTTTTTGGAGAAGTATTACCTCATCAAAAATTAGAGAAAATAAAAGAGTTGCAGAGCAAAGGAGAATTTGTTGCCATGACGGGCGATGGTGTAAATGATGCTCCGGCATTGGCAATTGCCGATGTAGGTATTGCTGTGGGAAGTGGAAGTGATATTGCCGCCGAGACAGCAGGGATTATTTTAGTAAACAGCAATCCGAAAGACATTGTGAATTTAATTCTGTTCGGTAAAGCAACATATAAAAAAATGATACAGAATTTAATTTGGGCAACGGGATATAATATAATTGCCTTACCGCTGGCAGCAGGTGTATTATATAGTTATGGTATTTTATTATCTCCTGCAGCAGGTGCAGTATTAATGAGTGTGAGCACAATAATAGTTGCCATAAATGCAAGAACATTAAAAATTAGATCCTGATCTTTTTGTTTTTTTGCCCCTGTTGGCACCTTCTCCAGCTATACAGAAATAAAAGATTATAATTTAGCAGATCAAAACCTTTCATTGTTTTAATTCAAAGTAAACGGTTAGTTGTATTTTTAGCGCATGCAAGTTTCTGAATCCAGAATTTATCCGGCAAAACTTCTTTTATTCGGGGAATATGCAATATTATCCGGAAATGATGCCCTTGCTATTCCATACCCGGAATACTATGCTACATGGATAAAAGCAACTCCAAAAAATTATAAATTCATTTCGCTCATTGAGCCTTTCATTCTTTACTTACATCAAAGGTTTCCTTTTGATTTTGATTTTAATAAACTGAAAGCAGATATTAATGAAGGTTTTTGTTTGGAATCATCTATTCCTTACGGATATGGTTTGGGAAGTTCTGCAACATGTGTGGCTGCTATTTATGATTTATATTGTACAAATAAAATAAATGATAGGAACCTTGCAGAGCTTCAGGAATATTTGGGTAAAATGGAAAATTACTTTCACAGCAAGAGCTCGGGATTTGACCCGCTTGTTGTTCATTTA
>JACMJP010000533.1 GCA_014380545.1 Chitinophagales bacterium
TCTGCTATATAATTATTATCTATCAAAATAAATTATTGAATTCCGTAACTTCCTAATAATGCTTTATACTCAGGTGATTCTCTTCTTCTGAAAGATTCTGTTTTAATTAATTCCTGTATTTTAATGATGCCATCTAATATTGCTTCAGGCGGTGGCGGACAACCCGGCACATAAACATCAACCGGAATTACTTTATCAATCCCCTGTAAAACAGAATAAGTGTCAAATATTCCACCGCTGCTTGCACATGCCCCAACTGCAATCACCCATTTTGGTTCTGCCATTTGAATATATACCTGTCTTAATATAGGTCCCATTTTTTTTGCAATAGTACCCATAACCATTAATAAATCAGCTTGTCGTGGAGAAAAACTTAATCTTTCCGCACCAAATCTTCCAAGATCATAAGTGGAAGCCATTGTTGCCATAAATTCAATTCCGCAGCAGCTTGTTGCAAATGGCAGTGGCCAAATAGAATTTGCACGGGCAAGACCCACAATTTTTTCAAGTCGGGTTAATCCATATCCTTCGCCTGATATCATTTCAGGTACATCGGTTACTGTAATACCTCCCGGTATATTAAGTGCTATTCCCATTTTAATGCTCCTTTTTTTACGATGTATAAGTAGCCCAATAAAAGCGGAGCTACAAAACATAACATTTTAACAAAACCCTCTGCACCAAGTTCATCAAAATTTACAGCCCATGGATAAAAGAATATCACTTCAACATCAAATAATACAAATAATATAGCCACTAAAAAATATTTGATCGAAAAAGGAAGCCTTGCGTTGCCGATAGAATCAATTCCGCATTCAAAAGTTTCAAGCTTATCTGCTGTTTTTCTTTTGGGGCCCAGCAAGTGTGTTGCAAAAATTGTTGTCACAACAAAACCTCCGGCAACTATAAACTGAATAAATATTGCAATATAATTAATGGAATCGCTTGAAACTGCTATTTCTTCCTGCATTTTATCTGCATTTATTTTCAATTGCAAATTTAGGCAGAGAAACGAACAGTTAAAAAGAAATGATTAAATGATTTTGATAGGTTAGTAGCTATTTTAAATTTTACCGGAAAGAAAAATTATACTTATACATTTCCAACAACATATATTAATTCTATAGTGGGTACTTTACTTCCGCCAACAGGTTCCAGAGTAACAGCAAATGCATCTGCGGCAGGAATATTTTTCATTATTTGTATTGAACCATCCATATCAAATACACCGGCATCTATTCGTTCCCCGTCTTTTATAGCCCATAACTGATATTGTTTACCCTGCGGTGGAACGGGTAAATTATTTACATTCAAATGAACATCACCCGATTGTTTGTTCCAGTAAATTGTAGCAATTGCATCAGGCTGAAGCGCTGAGCCTTTCATGGTTACAGCAATATTATCAGGAGATTTAATAAAATTCATTTCACCTGCAAGCTCATCATAATTTGCCTGCATTGTATTAAACTGGTTTGCAAGATATTCGTTTTCGCCCTGCAATGCCACTAACTGTTGTTGGGTATTTTGAAATTTATTGTAGTAATAGATATTTAAAGAACCACTTATGAATAATAATGCTACTGCGGCGTAAGCAAGGTATTTAAGGAATGGTGAAACTGCTGCAGCTGGTTTCATTTGCAAAATCCTTCCTTCGCCTTTATGAACTTTCCCATTTTGGGTTTCTATTGCTGATAAAACATTATTCAAAACACTTTTTGATGGTTGTTTAGCATGGGCCAGAGCATATTTCTCAAAAGCCTTTTCAATGGAGTTGATCTCACTTTTAATTTCGGGATGATGAAGCGCATATTCTTCTACTTCCATGTTTTCGTCCACGGAAAGAACTCCTGCAACATACAGTTCCAAAATTCCTGATTCTATGTAATTATTAATATCCAATTTAACTGGTAATTATATTTATACTATTCCTCTTAAGAATAAAATTGCACTGCGTAATCTTGTTTTCACTGTTCCCAAAGGAATATTCAACTCCTCTGAAACTTCCTGATGTGTGTAACCATTGAAATAAATTAAATCAACTATTACTTTCCATTCGGGCTTTAATTTGTTTACAATTTCTTTTATACCTATCGTTTCAGGTCTAATATCATTATATAGATTATTATCCGCCTGATGATCTATTGCTTCTTCGCCACTTGTTTTCTTTTTGCTTTTATATCCCTTACTGCGCATCTTGTCTATTGATGCATTCCGGCATATATTCAGCATCCAGGTAAACAACCTTCCTTTTGATTTATCATAACTTTCAGCATTATTCCAAATTTTCACAAAAGCTTCCTGCAATATATCTTCAGCTATATGGTCATCGTTAACAATTCTGCAAATAACTCCATATAGAGCGCCCGAATAGCGTTCATAAAGAACATTTAAAGCCTGTGCGCTTTTTTGTTGTAACCCGTGCACAAGCAAATCCTCTGTTGCCTGTATTGTAATTGTGTCCGTCAAATTTTCTTTTTAAAAAGGCTGCGTCAAACCTACGGAAAATTTTTGAACATGGATTTATAACATGGTTTCTTTTTTTATATGTTTTTTAAAAGAGTGGTTTTAAAATTCATGTCAACTCCTGCAGCAATTTATTATTTTAATGATGCCGTCACATATTAAGCTTCTGTGTAATTCAAATAAATTTTTACCTGGCTTATTTTTGGCCGACGCTTATGGTGAGTCTACATTTGTTTTTTTTAAATTAAATCACACACAATGAAAAATTATGTACTAAAGGCCTTAGGGGCTTTTCTTATTATGCTTGTAGGGTTTTCTGACATTCAAGCACAATTATATGTTTACAGCGCATCTTCCGGAGGGGTTCCCAGTTATGTGAATCCTAATATTTACGGAACAAACTTAAGAAGAAAGAACGGCGCTTCCGGAGCATCAGGTATTTGTCCTGTAGGCTTCAATTCAAAAAATTTCAGCATGGCTACTTCATGGAGCCCGACGCAGCCGAATGTTTCTTTTAGATTAAAACCACAGCCCGCAGTATTAATGACTGTTACGTCTATGACTGCTGATTTGAGGATATCAGAAAAAGGGCCTATATATGTAAGAGCTGCTTATACAAATGATGCCGGAGTTACCTGGATAGATGCCGGTTTTGATTTTAACCCTGTAATAGCTTTATGCGGTGGCGAATCAATGTCTGCAACATGGGATATTCCTGATTTTACTACCAATAAATCTGTTTTATTCAGGTTATATGGTTACAATGCTACAGGCGGAATAGGTACAATGCAATTATCGAATGTAGTTATAAATGGAAGTTTAACTCTTACTGATGTAGATAATGACGGATACGGAGTTTTTATTGATTGCGATGACAGCAATGCGGATGTTTATCCGGGAGCTGTTGACCTTTGTAATAGTATTGATGAGGATTGTGATGGAAATTTTGATGAGGTGGATGCTACAATTGAACCGGGTGGAGAGATACTTTTATGCAAACATGAACATGTAACATTATCTGTTCCTGATGTGTTTGAATCATATCAATGGTATAAGAACGGCGAATCGATAGGTGCTGCAGGAACTTCTGCTACCTTAAATACAGATAAATCAGGTTACTACCAGGTATATCTGCAAAGTGGGCTTTGCGATGGATTTACTGCTGTGCAAGCTGTGGCAGTTATGGAGAACCCTTTTGCAAATATTTATTATACTGAAGGATTAGACTTGTGCGCAGATCCGGGTTTAAAATTAAGAGCAAGTTTTGCTACGGATTATGGCTGGCAGTGGTATAAAGACGGTGTTGCATTAGTTGATGAAACATTTTATAAAATGAATGCACATGATGAGGGGGATTACTATTGTGTAGTAAGCAATGCTTATGGCTGTACAAGAACAACTGAAACGGTTACGGTATACAACTCCTGCAGAACTTCTGAAGGTGGTGGCATGACAGAAAATATTGTACTGGAAGCTTACCCGAACCCGGCTGAAAATATGTTCTATGTAAATATGCAAACAGGCACTGATGAAACTGTTGCGCAACTTCAAATATTTAATGTAACCGGACAGCAGGTTTATGCAGAAAGCATAACAATAACTGATGGCAGCATTGAACAGGAAATTTCATTAGATGAAAGATTTGTAACCGGTTTATACTTAGTAAAAGTAAGCGGTAATACATTTGAAAGTTCAACACAGATCATGATAAATAAATAAGAATAATAAAGTGAAATTAAATTGGAAGCCCCGCAGTAATGCGGGGTTTTTTATTTTATAGAGAAGAATTTATTCTTCATTACTATCAAACAAATATTTATCAAGTTAAATTATTGTATAAATATACCTGATTGATTACAAGACTATTTTATTAAATAAGTATATACTTGATGAGATATAAGCTGTGATAAATATAAAATATAAAACTTTTTGCTTCAGAGGAATTGATTTTACAGATAACAAGATTTTTTTATACCTGTCATTTCTATAAAAGTATTTGTGGTTCATTAAATGAGAAACTATTGGAGAAATAGCAAATATTAAAACCCAATATGAAAGCAATATTTGACCACCCAAGAAATAAACCAATAAGGTCATAAAGTTAATTTGCTGAAATAATGAGATTATAAGTACGGCAGTATTCTGATCTAAATCACTATAAGATTTAATTATTGAAACACAAATCTTATAAATTAAATAAAAGTAGTAGTCGTAAAGTTTTTTAAATTCATCTGAAATAAATTTCAATATAGTCATAAGTAATAGCAAATATCATTAATAGTGGAATGTTCACCTAAACTTATTAATCCTCTTCCCGCAGCTTCCTTAAATCGAATACACTCCGAAAACAAGGTATAAACATCTCTCCTGTACTTCCAACTTTGCCCCCTCCACCCCATCCCACCACCTCAAAACCCTCCGGTTACATAAAATGACCACATTACAAACCCTCTGAAGCCTCCGGTTGCTTAAAATGTTAACATTTGCCCTTACCGGAAGCTTGCGATAGCATAAAATGGATCCATTACAAGCAACCGGAACGTTCAGGTTGCATATAATGGCATTATCAGGAGCAACCGGAAGCTTCCGGTTACTCCTGATAAGACTATTTGACAGAATTCCTTCGCTGCGCAAACATGCAAATTAACCAATTCATTACCTTTTAATGACGGCAGGCAAATACTTTAAAGTGGGTAATTGCAGTTATAAGCCCGACAACAATATTTCATCACCCTTAAAAATTACAACCATGGCTGAAACAACCTGGCAATATGCCAACAACCAGTTCGACAACACTACAAAAGAGAGTTTCATCAAAATGGTCATCATCAGCAGCGACCACGACAGTAAACTTGCCGCTCAAATTGCAGATGCTGACATTAACACCATTTACACTTTTTATCACCCCGTACACCAGCAGTATATAACCAAATATACCCAATGGCGCAGTTCCATTGCCCAGCGGGAAGGGGCAACTTTAAATTTTACCAAAAAAATTGACAAGCTGCGATCCGTAGATATTGAAGACTGGGACATTAGGGTGTCTGTTATCTATAAACCCGATACGCCTGAATACATGGCCATCTTTCCCGATGGCAGATCCCCTTTCCAGGTAGGAAGTTATGAAAGCCGCATTCTTGCGGTGTCAACCCTCATTGAAAATATGGGTACAGATGCAGCACTCACAACAATTAAAACTGATGTAACTGCTATCAGCACTGTGCTTCAAACTGCCCGCAATACACAGCAGGGTAAAGAAGGAATTGTGGTTGACCGAAGTGCGGAGCTTGAAGAACTGAGGTTTACTGTTGCAAAGAACATGTTCAGAAGTTGCGCAAAACTGATGGATAAATTCTGGCAAAACCCGCTTATGATAGAGCAGTTCTTTGATCTTGAAACTATCCGTTCCACAAATACTCTGCAGGATCCGCTCTTAATTAACCTCAATCCTTCAGAAACAAAGAATGCGGCTATTACTTTTAGCGATACATCAGAACTTACTATTACAAATACAGGAAGCACAGCAATTATTGTTTGCCGCAGCGCAACAAGCGGAACTTTATGCCCGGGTCCGAATCTTACGGTTAATCCTGCACAAACAATAACCGTTGCAGTTACTTCGCTTGCAGCTTCGGGTAATTTTATAAATGTTACGAATACAAGTGCAGGCTCTACCGGAAGTTTAGAGATACTGGCGGTGGGTTGATGAGAGTTTAATGTTAGATGATAAGATCCGGGCGAAATGCCCGGATTTTTTTATGAATTTAATGCCCGTCCCTGTTATTCCTGCACATAAATCATAAAAAAAACCGGCCGGGTTTCTCAGGCCCGACCGGAAGCACAATATAGATAGAAAAAAGGTGTGTAAATTAATGTATCACTCTTAATGGCAATGTTTCATTACCTTCTTTTGAAATAAGGGTAACTATGTACATGCCTGTTTGCATATTACTAACATCAAGTGTTGTTTTTACAGGGGTAGTTGCAGAAATATCTGTTGAAGACAAAATCACATTGCCAAGCATATCCGTTACTTGCACTGCCGTAAATATTTTTGATGCAGAGCTGCTTTCTACAGAAACAAAACTAACTGCAGGGTTAGGGTAAATTTTAAATGACGTAACAGACGGTTGTTTTTGGGGAGTAAGCGAAATAACATTAGAATAAGTAATGGCACCAGA
>JACMJP010000534.1 GCA_014380545.1 Chitinophagales bacterium
CTCCGAAAAGCCTGCAATAAATATTTTTACTCAACATTCTTAACATCACACATACAGATTAGCATATTTCGCATTTGCCTCAATAAATTCTCTCCTCGGCGGAACTTCATCACCCATAAGCATGCTGAAGATACGGTCGGCTTCTGCTGCGCTATCTATTGTAACTCTTCTTAATGTTCTTGTTTCGGGATTCATTGTGGTATCCCATAGTTGGTCTGCATTCATTTCTCCCAAACCTTTATAGCGTTGTACATTCACTGAATCCACATTGCCGCCTTTTGCAAGTTCTATTTGCGCTGCTTTGCGTTCATCATCTGTCCAGCAATAGATCTGTTCTTTTCCTTTTTTCACAAGAAATAAGGGTGGCGTTGCAATATAAATATATCCCTGCTCCACAAGCTCAAACATTTTGCGGAAAAAGAATGTGAGAATTAATGTAGTAATGTGGCTTCCGTCAACATCAGCATCCGTCATGATCACAATTTTATGATAGCGCAATTTTGCCGTGTCAACAGTTTTATCTTCAGCAGGCATAACTCCCATTGCGGTGAACATATTTTTTATTTCCTCATTGTCGAAGATCTTATAGTCTAATGCTTTTTCAACATTTAATATCTTTCCCCTTAAGGGTAATATTGCCTGGAAAGCCCTGCTTCTTCCCTGCTTGGCAGTACCGCCTGCGCTATCTCCCTCAACTAAAAACAATTCGCATTTTTCAGGATCTTTTTCACTGCAGTCAGCTAATTTTCCGGGTAACCCGCCA
Organism: Chitinophagales bacterium; assembly: GCA_014380545.1. Lineage (GTDB taxonomy): Bacteria > Bacteroidota > Bacteroidia > Chitinophagales > BACL12 > JACMJP01. Next base: position 764 of record JACMJP010000534.1, read on the forward strand.
CCGCTTAATGCGCCTTTTCTTTGAACCAGTTCTCTTGCTTTTCTTGCAGCTTGTCTTGCCTGGGCAGCAAGTATTACTTTACCGATAATGATCTTTGCCATTTTCGGATTTTCTTCCAAATAATTATTTAATGCTTCGCCTGTAATTACATCAACAATACCCATTACTTCGTTATTGCCGAGTTTTGTTTTCGTTTGCCCTTCAAATTGCGGCTCAGGTACTTTTACAGAAATTAATGAGGTTAATCCTTCCCTGAAATCGTCACCTGTTATTTCTACTTTCATTTTCTCGAACAATTTTTCTTTATCACCATAACTTTTAAATGTTCTTGTTAATGCTCTTCTGAAACCTGCCACATGTGTTCCGCCTTCAATGGTGTTGATGTTATTTACGTAAGAGTGAATATTCTCATTATAAGAATCATTGTATTGTAATGCAATTTCAACAGTAACTCCTTCTTTTGCTCCTTCAGTGTAAATAGGAAAAGGAATAATTGAATTTCTGCTTTGATCAAGGAATTTTACAAATTCAATTAATCCACCCTGGCTCAAAAATGTTTCTGTAATATTATTTCCATTATCATCCTGTTCCCTTTCGTCTGTAATTGTTAAACTGATTCCACGATTTAAATATGCCAGCTCACGAATTCTTGCTTTTATTGTTTCGTATTTATATTCTGTAACCGTAAAAATTGTATCATCAGGAATAAATGTTACAATGGTTCCTGTATCATTTGCTTCACCAATTTCTTTTACAGGATATAATGGTTTACCAATTTCATATTCCTGCATATATATTTTCCCGTCACGGTGAATTTCTGCAGTAAGGTGTTTACTTAAAGCATTTACGCAACTTACACCAACACCATGCAAACCACCTGAAACTTTATAAGTGTCTTTATCAAATTTTCCACCCGCATGTAAAACAGTCATAACAACTTCTAATGCAGATTTTTTTTCTTTCTTATGCATCTCTGTTGGAATACCTCTTCCATCATCTTTTACTGTGATAGAATTATTGGGATGAATGGTCACATATATATTTTTGCAATATCCCGCAAGTGCTTCATCAATTGAGTTATCTATTACTTCATAAACAAGGTGATGCAAACCTTTAAAATTTGTATCTCCTATGTACATTGCAGGGCGTTTACGCACCGCTTCAAGACCTTCTAAAACCTGTATGTTATCAGCTGAATAATTAGATAGATTTTGTACTATTATTTCTTCTTTTTCCATATTAAAATTTAATCGCACGAAGTTACCATTTTAAACGCCGGAATCATAGTTATATTGAAAGTATTTAAGGGTTTTTTACAACATGTTTTCAACATATTATAAAGCGCAAAATAGACTGGATTTGCAGAAAATATTTATTATACTGAGAAGAATAATTTATGAACTATTTATTCCACCACCACTTCAATTTCTGCAGAAGAAATAACAGTATCACCATACTTAGCTTTCATTGCAGGAATTTTATAAATACCGGGTTTTAATGGTGCTTCAAGAATAAGATCAGCGGTTCCGCTTTGCACTTTTGTGGTGCTGTTGCTTTGTACTTTTAAATGTCTTGCAGGTCCGTCAACCAAAGTGAAATCTTTTAAATTATCATAACCGGCCATTTCAACATTGTCAGTAAATTCTGCTTTGGGTGCTTCCTTGTAAATCTTGTATTCAACAACAAAATCTTCACCGCTCACAACTTTATATTTTATTTTAGTTGGAGTTATTTCAAAAGATGGTATTCCGTTTCCAACAGGATTTTCTTTTGGTACTAAAGTTTTATCCGTCTTATTATAATCAATTGCAGTTTTTGTTGGTACGCCTGATGTGGCTTCACTGCCAATTGAAAAGCCTGTATATTTTTCTGCAATAGATGCGCTATCCTGCCAGCTTACTTTCCTGTCCTCTACTTTTATTTTTATTTCATTACTTTTTATTGTTTCATTGCCAACAATAAAAGTAAAAGGAGCAATAGTAAATTTCCCAACATATTTCGGAACCAAAACACAGGTATAACTTTGATCTACCTTTTCAACTGTTATTTCATCCTGCCCAACCATTTCAGAATATGTTTTTTTATTTCCCACATCTGCCAGCACTTTAAAATCAGTAATCTTCGGCATGATCACTTTATCTGCTTTTGTGTTGATTTTCAGCGTAAGAACAATCGGTTCATTCTTCGCTACAGTTTCACTTGTAACTTCAACCTTAGCTGAAAATTTTTGTGCTGAAATATTTGCTGCAATAAAAAATAAACCAATTAAAATGATAAGTTTCATGCTCGTAAGTTATTATGCAAAATTAATTTGTTGGCAGCAGTAATAAAACTTTTGTAGCAATTATATGTGACGGGAAAGGTGTTATAAAGTTGAATCTATCCTATAAGTTTCCTAAGAAAGTCATTGCGGACCTGATCCGCAATCTCATAGTTAAAACGGCTTATTTTTTTCGGGTTGCGGATCAGGTCCGCAATGACAGTTATAGTATGTCTTCCTTATAAAACCCTCACACAACCTTATTCGCACAACTTGAACTTGCAAACGATTCTGGTTTTGCTTTAAATACGAAGCCCATACTCAGGATGTAACCCATCGCTTCATGCAATGCCGTATTAGATTGAAAATGCGGATTTGTATTAATATCGGCATGCACTTCAAGATCGACATTAAATTCATCGAGCATATCACATAACTCATAGGCAATTTGAATGGAAAGAGAAACTTCATTCAATAACCTTTCTTTCATGGTCATGCGTTGTGTGCTGCGTTCGTTAGCAATATACATAAATCCGCCCCTGCCTTCCCGTAAAAAAACGATCACTGTTCCGAACTCAATATTTCGTCCATACACCTGCGAATCACTGCCAATACATACTTTCAGTCGGTTGCCTGCTGAAGTTTCCCGCACAATAGTTTCCCTCACCTCCTCTTTGATAGGTCGGTCTAACAGGGTTCCGTTAAATTTTCGCCAAATCATGTTATGAGAATTTGAATGCAAGTATAATAGGAAATTTTTGGAGTTGGTTTATCAATTTGTAAGATTTTCTTTATTTTTGCGTCCACAATTTAAAGCAGTTATGAAAAAAGATATTCATCCTTCAGATTACAGAGTAGTCGTTTTTAAAGATTTCTCGAGTGATACTTCATTTTTAGGTAAGTCAACAACTAAAACAAAAGATTCAGTTGTATGGGAAGATGGTAAAGAATACCCGCTTGTGAAATTAGAGATCTCGAATATGAGCCATCCTTTCTTTACAGGCAAAATGAAATTTCTGGATACAGCAGGTCGTATTGAAAAATTCAATAAAAAATACGGAAAGAAATAATACGAACGAACAGGTAATTGAAAGCTCTCTGATTGAGGGCTTTTTTATTTTCAGAATATCTATATTTACTGCATGAGTAATTTTGTTTTATTCGATGATAACCGCTGGGAACAACTGCTTCCTTTAACATTTACAAAACCTGTTGCAGCACTTCGGATAGGCATTGATACAATTACTGAAAAATGGAATTATTATTTACAAACTAAAATATCTTATCTCACACAAAATTATTTATCTGAAAAGTTCGCAGCTTATTTTACTGAAGATAATATCTATGTAAACGGGGGAGTTATTGCGAATAAAAATCTTGCTAATACGATACAAAATTTAAAATCGAGTTCTGTATTAATTAAAGACGGTGAAATACTAGCTTTTCGCAGCAGCGAAAAATATTTTTCAACCCATAGTTTACTTGAGCATGCAAGAAGTTTTTCTGCAATTGAATTTGAAGAAAATATTATTTCCATATTCAGGCCCTGGCATTTATTCCAGTTTAATGACTCTGTTTTAAAAAAGGATTTTGAAAGAATAACAAAAGGAAAGTCATCACAAAAATTATCCTCAACAAATACGTTGATAGGAGAAAATATATTTATTGAAGAGGGAGCTATTGTGGAAGCCGCAATAATAAATACCAATAAAGGGCCTGTGTATATCGGGAAAGATGTTGAAATAATGGAAGGCTGTATGTTGCGGGGTTCTATTGCAATTGGAAAAGGTTCTGTAATTAAAATGGGTGCTAAAATTTATGGGGCAACTACAATAGGTACACATTGTAAAATTGGTGGCGAAGTGAATAATGCTGTAATTCAAAATTATAGCAACAAAGCACATGAAGGATATCTAGGAAATGCTGTTCTTGGCGAATGGTGCAACCTTGGCGCAGATACAAATAATTCAAATTTAAAGAACACTTATGCCGAGGTGAAACTTTGGGATTATGCAACTCAAAAATTTATTAATACAGGTTTACAATTTTGCGGACTCATCATGGGCGATCACAGCAAATGCGGAATTAATACAATGTTCAATACAGGAACGGTGGTTGGTGTAAGTTCAAATATTTTTGGAGACGGTTACCCCAGAAATTTTATTCCTTCTTATAGCTGGGGTGGGGCCTCAGGATTTACAACCTATAAACTAAAAGATGCACTTCTGGTTGCTGAAATTGTAATGAAAAGAAAAGAAATTATCTTGAGTGAAGCTGATAAAAATATATTAACAACAGTTTATGCATTGAGTGAAAGGCACCGCAAAGGTGAATTGATCTTCATGAGAAAAAAAATTAGTTAAAACAAATTTTAGATGAAGCGCAAAAAAATTATTGCAGGTAACTGGAAAATGTATAAAACAGCACAGGAAGCTGAAACAACTATTGCTGAAATTGCAAATGGAATAAATTATAATCAACAAAATGATGTTTGGACAGCAACACCTTTTATTTACCTGCAAAATTTAATTTCAAGGTTTGGTAATACAACAATTAAATTCGGTGCGCAAAATTGTTATACAAAGGATGAAGGCGCCTTTACAGGTGAAGTGTCTGCTAAAATGTTACAAAGTATTCATTGCAGTTTTGTAATTCTCGGTCATAGCGAACGCAGGCAATATTTTTTTGAAACAGATATAATTATTCATGAAAAAATACTTGCTGCTTTAAACCATAATCTATTACCGGTTTATTGTTGCGGCGAAACTTTGGCTCAGCGGAATACAAAAAAACATTTTGAAATTGTAGAACAACAAATAAAAGAAGCTCTTTATAATTTAAATGCAGATCAAATCAGTAAAATAGTTATTGCTTATGAGCCGGTATGGGCAATTGGTACAGGTGTGAATGCAACATCAGAACAAGCGCAGGAAATGCATGCATATATAAGGTCATTACTACAAACACAATTTGGTGATGCTATAGCTGATGCAATAAGAATTTTATATGGCGGAAGTGTAAAACCAAACAATGCAACAGCCTTATTTTCACAACCGGACATTGACGGGGGTTTAATTGGTGGCGCATCATTAATTGCAAAAGATTTTTTATCAATAATAGAATCTGCAAGTGAATAACAAAAAATTTTA
>JACMJP010000535.1 GCA_014380545.1 Chitinophagales bacterium
ATTAAATAAAAAATGCGGGCTTACCTGTGTTCTCAAACTTTCCAACTGCGCCCGGATATTTTCTTTTTCCAATCTTTCTTTCTCAGCAATACTGATCTTTAATTTATCGATGTAATGTTTTACTTCAAAAATAAGACTCACAATGATCACTAATACTGTTGCCAATACCTGGTTTTCAAAAATGCGGGCACGGTTGTCCTGCCCATCTGCATGAAAAAAAAGGGCATTGAACATGAGCCAAATAACATAAATAAGAATATTTGCAGCAATAAGCGAAATCGTTATGCAGGTAAATATCCTGAGACTTGCGCTTGTTTTGCCTTCCATTCTTCCTACAATAAATTTGGAAATGCCGGCATTTGCAATGAAAATAGAAAATGTAACGGTGAATGAAAACAAAGCAGCCTTAAAAAAATCATATACTAACTCCTGTGTTGTATCATCTGAGTTATCTAATAACAAATGTTTTATCAGAATGAATATGGGGGGCACAAAAGAAACGATGAGTGTGCCCCCTAAAATTGTTTTAAATACTGAATTTCTTTTTTCCTGCATTAAACATGTATTACGCAATTAAAATGTGATCTTATATTGCGGTATCGGAAAAATTCCAATTTGGTTCACAATATTTATTTCTCCTTCTGACGGATCATATCTTTCAAACAACGGGTTTTGCCTGTTTGTAATATTCTGTACATCTATAGCAAATTCCTGTGATGCATGTTTTCCATTTATTTTAAATGCAAGGCGCACATCCCAGCGATAATAATCATCAAACTGTTCAGAAAAAGCATTGTCCCAGTCATATCTTGTTTCGTGATATAAAATAGATTCCTCCAGGTCGATTGGTGTGTATCTCTGTCCGCCCGCTGCTGTAAATTTAGTATCAAGCACAATAGATTTTTTGCTGCCGGGATTTTCTTTATTTATAAATAAATTGAATTCTTTTCCGCCTAAAAGATTTGCTACATAATTTCCTGAAAATGCCGTTTCCCTTTCTATCTCATCACTTGCAAGATACTCGGATTTATATAAAGATGCCGTAGCAAGAAAATAAAATCCTTTATCAAGAAATTTTTCTGCTGTTAATTCCATCCCATAATTTCTTCCTGTTCCTTTATTTATTAAATAGTCAGGTGTGCCAAAAGAAAATGTACCTATATTTAAAACAGAGAATGACGACGAATCTCTGTCAATCAATACATCATATAAGTGCTGATAATATGCTTCCACTTTTATATGCATTGTTTCAGATAATAATCTATCATAACCAACCACAAAATGGTGCGCTTTTATAAAATCAATAGAGTCATTTGGTGTAATATAATTTCCATCAGCTATTTCTACTGTTGTAAAATAAGTTGCAATAGGAGCCATCATACTATGCAAGCCATAACCAAATGATATTACATCCCGGTCTGTTATTTCATATTTAAGTCCGGCTCTTGGTTCTAATGAATTACTGCCGTTAAGGGTGAGGTATTGATAATGTAATCCTGTATTCAGAGTAATTTTATCAGTGAAGCGATATTGATATTGTACGTATGGCTGAAGGAGGAATGTATTGCCTTCAAAATCGGTTTCCACAACAAATCGGTCTATATTTTTTTGGTAAACACTATCAACAAGATCAATAATAAAAGCATCTGCACGAAACCCGATCTGTAAATTGTGTTTTGCATTAAATTTCTTTTTATAATAAAAGTTTGCAGCAATTTTATTTTGTGTAAAACTCTGGCGGTAAAATGGAATCGGGTCAAATGTTTCTGTGGAAACAGAATCTGCAATATCCGTATTAATTATTGTGGAAGCAGAAAGCGTCAATCTTGTATAGGAGGTATTGTTAATTAAGTATTGATGAGAAACTCCTATAATACCAATTTTAGAGCGATCATAAATATCAAGATCATTATTATATAAATTATCCACTGTATCCGTTTCATCACTTGCTATCAGATCTATCTGGCTGAAGCCTCCAACACCAAATACTGAAAATATTCCTGCATGTTGTGTGGGAAAATTTAATTTCATGGATATATCCTGATAATATGGAATTGCAGTACCTGTCCCGAAATCAATTCCAATTGCGCTCATAACTCCAAGAGTTGAATACCGGTAATTAACTAAATAGGATGATTTATTTTCCCTGTTAATGGGTCCCTCTGCACCAACCTCAAATCCATTAAATCCGATCTGCCCAAGAAACTCATGTTTTTCATAGTTTCCATTGCGCATTTTCAAATCAAACACACCGCTTATAGCGTTGCCATATTCTGCAGGAAAAGCCCCCGTTAAAAAATCACTATTTGCGAGTACGTTATTATTTAAAAGGGAAACAGGTCCGCCGGTAGAACCTAAATCACCAAAATGATTCGGGTTTGGAATATCAATTCCTTCCAGTCTCCATAATAAACCAACAGGTGAATTTCCTCTTATCACAATATCATTCACAGCATCATTACTTCCGCGAACACCTGCAAAATTTTGCGCCATGCGGCTGACATCATTTCTTGCACCTGCATAACGCATACTTTCTTCAATTGTAAACTGGCGACTGCTCACCGTAGCCATTTCATTGAGCGCTTCCACTTTATCATCACTTGCAGTAATAATTATTTCCTGCATTTCAGTAACCTTTTCTTCTATTTGAAAATTCAGCACCAGTTCTTTTCCTGTTGTGAGTTCAATATTATTCATTGTGAAAGGTTCGTATCCAATAAATGTTGCCTGTATGGAAATTCTTCCTGCAGCAACATTTTCAATTACATAATATCCGTCAAAATCGGTTGCTGTTCCAAGCAGCGGATCAGAGTCTAAAATAATAATATTCACACCAGGAATGGGTGATTGACTTTCTTTATCCAATACCTGCCCACGAATTGTTTGCGTAAAATTTTGCGCAAATGTGTTACTGGTTATTAGTACTAAAACGGTAATTGATAATAATAGCTTTTTCATAAAATTTATTTTATAACGCAAAGCAACAACGATGGTTACACATCAACCTAAATATAAAGACGAACGGGAAGAAATGGGGGATGAGATGGTAGTATGCAGTTTTGATTTTTAACTCAAACCGATTTTTTAACTCTTCTCCGCAAACTCTTTGAATAATTTCAAATAATTCAAGGAAGTTTTTTTAAATGCACCGGGCATTAAAAAACCCATCACTTTCATCATAAAATTTGTGAATTTGAATTCATTGTAGGAAACCCATTTTGTTTTATCAGGAGATACAGCAATAAATTTATTGGAAACTACATTCCACACACCGGCTGCTTCATACGTTCCTGAAAATTCATCAGGTAAATTTCTCACGGTAATTGTTTCAATCATTTCTATCTTCCTGCCATTCATATCATATTTTAATTTGGATTTTGCTCCAACCTGTCCCGGTATTCCGCTCAAATGTTCGAAGCTTAGTAATCCCGGCATCCATTGTTTCATATTTTCGGCATTATCAAATAATGTTATAACAGTTTCTCTGGGTTTGTTAATTTCAATTTCGCAGGTGAATTTCATAATTTAGGTTATTGGGTTATTAGGTGATTAAGTTATTAGTTAATAGAAAAATTTAAAATTAATATTTCTTTCTTTATTGAAAAATAGAAATTAAAATTCATTAAATCTGATCTATGGGTTTATCTTCTTCTTTCATCGTTTCAAGGTTACTGAGTTTTGCTCGCATTTCTTCCACTTCTCTTGCAGCCTTGAAACCTTTAATAAGAAAATATATAATAATTCCTTTTACAAGTATGCCTTTAATTAAGGAAGATGGGTCAGCTATAGCGTCAATAATTAAAAGAGTACAATATAAAATCAATCCGGTAAGTACGCATAGCTTTGGTTTTTTATTTACAAAAAAAGCTAATACTAAAAATACAAGTGCAATAATGAGGCTTCCTATCAATATATCAAGACCGGTAACTTTATCAATAAAATAAGAAACAACACCTCCAACAACACTTAATCCGGCAATGGCATATAGTGCAGTTCTTGATTCACTCACTTTCTTTTCAGCATCTGCAAGAAGTATCTCCTTGTATTCTGCAGTTTCCATTGAATTAATGTATTGTTGGGCTTGTGGTGAATTTGGGTCTATCATAAATCAGGTTTGGAAATTAAAGATAGAAAATTGTTTTTGTAATTGGTGGTTGGTAAATTAGTATTAAGTATTTAGTAATTTGGTAATACTATTTAGTAATTCATATTTTTAAAATACTAATCTGCCCATTACTAACTACTAATTTACCTTTTCTTTATCATCACGGTTAACCTGCTCACACAAATTAATTTCCCTTTTTCATCGGTTATTTTAATTTCCCATACATGCAAAGCGTTTCCCAAATGAATGGGTTTGCAAATACCCTCTACTATTCCGCTGTTTACACTGCGTAAATGATTTGCATTTATTTCAATTCCCAGTGTCAGGTATGTAGCATGATCAATAACAAATGCCGAGGCAATGCTTCTCAATGTTTCTGCAAGCACACAACTTGCGCCGCCATGCAATAAACCATAGGGTTGTAGTGTGCGATGATCAACGGGTAAAGTAGCTTTTAAATAATCATCACCAATTTCAGTAAATTGTAAACCAAGATGTTCCGTCATTGTATTTTTGCCCAATACTGCGAGATCTTTTAATTGAATATTTTTATTGAACCAGATCATACCCCTAAATCCCCTTGAGGGGACTTCTTAAATCGTTTATTTATACTTTATTAAATTCTTATTATTTAAATTGTTTATTATAGATTTTAAGCTTGCCATGCATTAAGTCCCCTCAAGGGGATTTAGGGGTTGTATTCCGCACCTGGTAATTTTTTAAATTCAGGTAATGAATCTGTTTTTATTCTCATGCTGTCAATTAATCTTTTAATATCACCCATTACTCTCGGAATAAATCCTAACGAATCAACATTTAAACTATCCGGTAACCACATGGGGCAATCAACATTTGCAAATGTTGAATCAGATGCATAGCTGAACGAACCATATACTGATTTGCTTACACTTTTATCTTTTGCAGTTTTACCTATAAATTTTCCAAAAATGGGCAATGCTGTTGCTGCACCCTGTCCGTTAAGAGTTGATCTGAATCTTATTGCAGGGTCTTCGCATCCAACCCATGCACCTGCAACCAATTTAGGTGTGAAGCCGATAAACCATCCGTCTGTATTATTTTGTGTTGTTCCGGTTTTTCCTGCTAACTGCATTCCAAGTCCGTATGTTCCTCTTAATCTTGAAGCTGTTCCGTTATTTACAACACTCTGCATCATATTAATTAAATAATCTGCAGTAAGCTGGCTCATAGCTCTTGTTTTTTTTACTTTTTCAGCTATATAAATTGTATCGCCATCTGCATTTTCAATGCGTAATAAATATTTTGGTGTAACTGCCATTCCACGATTATCAATTG
>JACMJP010000536.1 GCA_014380545.1 Chitinophagales bacterium
ACAATTAAAAACTTCCGGAAAAGAAAATTTTTTCGAATTAGTATGGCAGGTGGCAAGATTAATTCCCAAGGGAAGGGTTACAAGCTATGGTGCAATTGCAAAATATCTCGGCACAGGTATGAGCGCCCGTATGGTTGGCTGGGCAATGAATGCTGTTGGAAATGTAAAACCAAAAGTACCAGCACACAGGGTAGTGAACAGGAATGGGTTACTTACAGGACGGGTACATTTTAATCCGCCTACACTCATGCAGGAATTATTAGAAAAAGAAAAAATAAAAGTGAAGGATGATAAAGTGGTCGATTTTGAAAAATTGTTTTGGGATCCGAGGATGGAGTTGGAAGATTTGGAAGGGTAGGTCATGAATATGTAACATTCAATGTTTTCCGTTTGTCTAGTGTAATCTTCTATTACCGTAAGAATCATTCTTTTCTCCTTAACATATTTTTGTCTAAAAAATTATAATATGAAAAAAATATACCTACACACCCTTTTTATTTTCCTATCTCAATTCATAAACTCACAAGTTGTTTTAGAATTCCCTGGGATTCCTTCCGGGAGTTATTATACAACAACATATTCCTTTGATACGATAGAAATGGAAATTGAAGAAGGTGAAAGCATAATTTGGGGTTTTTCTACACTATCGTTAATTGACTCCATACTTGATACAACTTATATTTTGGAAATCACACCATATGATGAATATTTTGGTCTAGCGACCTATAAATCGAAAACAAACGATAATTATAGATTCTTTCTCTGGAATGATACAACCTATACATCCTTAGGCTTCGTAGATAATTCCGGAGATATTTATGATATGTCGAATCCAAATGAATATTTTCCATTACCTTTTTCTTATGGTGAATCAAATATTGACGATTATGATGGTGGTGGCACTATACTTACAAGTGAAAGAACATATATTGGTTATGGAAATTTAATTACACAATTTACAGAATATGAAGATGTAATATTCCTGAATCACAAATTTTATTATGAAGAGGAACTTCAATTTGAATTCTATTCCTTTATTTCATCGATAACCTTTCATACTCTATCGATGTTATTTAAACTTGAAGACGGAAGATATACTGGAACGGTTATTAAGGATGAGCAATCCTTTACTTCACTCCAGGAAATTTTATTTAATGAATTCAAAATTAATATTTCACCAAATCCGGTGAATGAAAATTTAAATATTCAATTTACTTTATCCAATACATCAAAAATTACTGTGGGATTATTTTCTTTAAATGGAATAATGAATAAAATAATTTGTAATGATGAATATAATACTGGCAATCAGGTATTATATTTTGATATTAAGGATATGCCAAAAGGCGTCTATTTAGTGAGGATACAGATAAATGATAAGATTATTGTTAGGAAAATAATGATTCCCTAATTCCCTGTTCTTATCCTATAATATTGTTTATAACCTTTTAGTTTTTTGAGGTTCTGTATTTCATTTTGAGATTTTACAGACTCTACATTCCTGATTATTTCTATCACCTGCTGCAATAATTTCTTATCCTTTATCTTCTTAACGTCACCATCAAAAGATTTATGGATAATTACTTTCATTTTTTATTAATCCTTTTTTGCAATGAATTTATGAAAGTCTCTTTATCAATCTTTGGTGATTTCAAACCATTTTTGATTGCATGAGCAAGAGCAATATCTTCAAAATCTTCTACAGAAATTTCTGCAGATTTTATATCAAGCCTGTTTGCGAGGTCAATGAATAATTTCTTATCCTTCTTTGTTCTTATATCAATTAAAAGTTGCATATTTCATTTTTACAAAACTAATATTTTTTTACTCATCCCTTACCTTCTCTTTGAAAAAAGGGAACCTGCCTGCGCAGGCAGGGACGTTACTTTTACTCTCCTCTCAGCATTACATTAATAAGTTAGTGTGAAGTCCCTCTCTATGGAATAGAGAGGATAAGAGGTGAGACAAATTATTTCAATTTTATCCCCACTATCTCCAACTGCTTGTCATCCACTTCACCTGGTGCATCCATCATTAAGTCTTTACCTGCATTATTTTTTGGAAATGGAATTACATCCCGTATGGTTTCACCGCCAGCCATTAACTGAACCCACCTGTCTAATCCGAATGCTAATCCGCCGTGTGGTGGAGCACCGTATTTAAATGCATTTACTAAAAAACCGAAACGTTTTTCTTTTTCTGCTTCACTAAACCCTAAAATCTTAAATATTTTTTCCTGCAATGTTTTATCATGCACTCTTATACTTCCACTTAGTATTTCATTGCCATTCATCACAAGATCATAACTCTGCGCCCGCACTCTCAGAGGGTCGGAATCCATATATTGGAAATCATCAGGATGCGGGGAACAGAAAGGATGGTGTGCAAATATTGGTTCACCGCTATCTTCATCGGGTTCAAACAACGGCATATCCACAACCCAGAAAATACTCCAGTCATCTTTATTGATCCAGTTTTGTTTTTTGGCAAGTTCCAGTCTTAATTCACCGAGAACTTTTCTTGTTCTATTTATTTTATCTGCAACAATTAAAATGAGATCACCAGACTGTGCATTAAATAATTTTCCTATTTCTTTTAATTTATCTTCATTGTAAAATTTATCTATGGAGGATTTAATTGTTCCATCCAAATTATATTTAATATAAATTAATCCGCCTGCTCCCCTTTGCGGTGCTTTTACAAATTCTGTGAGTTCATCAATTTGTTTTCTGGAATATTCACAACAGCCTTTTGCATTGATACCAGCAATTAATCCGTTTGACGAAATGATATTATTAAATACAGCGAATTCACTTCCAGTAACTGCCTCATTCAAGTCAACAATTTTACAATCAAATCGCAAATCAGGTTTATCTGTTCCGTAATATTTAATTGCATCTAAATATGGTAACCTGTTAAAATCAGGGAGCTCCATGTTTTTTATTTTTTTGAAAACATATTTTACCATTCCTTCAAACATATTCCACACATCTTCCTGCCGTACAAAACTCATTTCGCAATCTATCTGTGAAAATTCTGGTTGGCGGTCTCCTCTGAAATCTTCATCACGAAAACATTTTGCGATTTGATAATAACGATCCATCCCACTCACCATTAATAATTGCTTTAATATTTGCGGGCTTTGCGGTAAAGCATAAAATAATCCCGGTTGCAATCTTGAAGGAACAATAAAATCCCGTGCGCCTTCAGGAGTTGATTTAATAAGCATAGGTGTTTCAATTTCAACAAACCCTTCTGCATCTAAATATTCACGAACTGCTTTCACCATATTTGCCCGTATCATTAATCGTTTTTGCATTTGTGGTCTGCGCAGATCAAGATAGCGATATTTCATTCTTAATTCTTCGCCGCCATCTGTTTCATCCTCCATCGTGAAAGGAGGTAATTCAGAATGATTTAAAATATTTAGTTCATCAACTATTATTTCAATCTCTCCTGTAGGGATATTATTATTTTTATTTGAACGCTCTGCCACTTTTCCTTTCACCTGAATCACAAACTCTCTCCCCAGTTTTCTTGCAGCTTCGCAAAGAGCAGCATTTGTTTCCATATTAAAAACAAGTTGAGTAATGCCATAACGATCCCGCATATCAACGAAAGTCATTCCACCGAGATCACGGCTTTTATTTACCCAACCGGTTAATATTACTTCTTTTTCTATATCACTTATGCGCAACTGTCCGCAATGATGTGTTCTGTAAAATGTGCTGCTCTGCATATCAATTCAATATTTAATGTGCAAAAATAGGAAAGTGAGTGCTGAGTATTGAATGGTGGGTAAAAAAACTCCGGAGCTTGATCAATTCGTTTCAGATAATTTTTTAATTAAATCAACCAAAGGAAACCAAGTCTTGCGATAACTAATTTACTTTGTAAGTTTACACTTACTAAACAAGATTATATGATAAAGAACATTAAATTAATTACACTTGCTGTTACAATTTCAATTTTAGCCGCATGCGCAGGTAAAAAAGAAAAAACAGGAGAGGAAGCTGATCCTGCTAAAACTGAGAATAGCACATCAGTGACTGTTGAAGCCGGTGATGGAGGAACAGTGGAAGTAAAAAAAGATGACGGAACAGACGTTACAATTGATGTTGACAAAAAAGGTGGCAGCATTGAAGTGAAAGACGGAGATAATAAAGTAGATATTGAAATTAAGGATGACGATAAGAAGAAAAAAGATAATTAATACCGTCCATATTTAATTCCCTATTTTTGAATAGCTCCTCAAAATAATTTCCAGGTCATTGTTTACCGAATAGTTTTTTGCGTAAAGTATATTGAGTTTATCAATTGTATGAATGTCAATATCCTTCTTCGGAAAATTATCCAATGGTGATAAAACGCCGGGTTTAATTTCCGGCAGATCTCCATTTTCCAACTTTGTACTTTTATATCCGATCCAACTCTTTTTATACAGGAGTATGGTGAAGATGTTTTTGAATAATCCCAACCTCTTTTTCACAATAATAAGTTGAAAGGGGAATGTAATCAATAAAAAAAGGGAAAACAGAACATCAAGTAATCTTTTATTTCTTTTTGATTCCGGCTCAGCAATTTTTAACGCTATATCAATTGTATAAAGATCGCCTGCTGTATTTTTTGAATTGCTTCCCACAATACTAATGCTCTGATCTGCTACAATTTTATAATCCAATTGCTGTCCCATTTTTACCATCCACTGCATAATTTCTTTTCCTGAAATATCTTTTGAACAAAAAATAATTTCATTCGCTTTATAAATTTCAGCAATGTCCTGTAATTGATGTATGCTGCCAAGTGTATCAGAATTATTATTGGATTCGTTTGCAATAATGCCTAGCACTGTATCGCCCATTTGCATATCCTGTAATAATTTTTTCACCCGGTTGGCTTCATCGTGTTTGCCAACAATAATAATTTTTCTTTGTTCCTCTTCGCCGAATCGTAAATTCTTATGCCTTATAAAATGTGTAATAAATCTTGCTGACAATAAAATAAATGTTGTCCATGCCGCACCTGCAATTATCATCCCCCTTGAAAAACGAAATTGTTCAGGCAGAAATCCATACAGTGCAGAAATAACTAATGTACCCCAAAAAATGCCCCGTATAATTTTTATAGTGTTTGCATTTTTATCATATCCGCCACTGAAATATATACAGGATAACCAGACAAGAATATAAAGCGGCAAATTAATAAATAAATATTGGGCAGGGTATTCACCACCATCAATGTAGCGAACATAATATTCCCAGTATTCTTTTATAAGAAACATCCCAATAAAAATTAATACTGCATCAGCGAGAGGTAATATTAGTTTTTTTGCAAATCGGGAAATTAATGCAAGCAGTGCCCGGAAATAAATTGCAATATTCAACAAGCCAATAAAAATTTCTGCATATGCACCTGTAAAATGTTTTCGTGCAAATATTTTCATTGCGTTGTAAAACATTTTCACATAATTAAGGCTTGTCTTTTTAGTACTCTCTCCCTTGTAATGAATAATTTGCGTTTCAGCAAAATAATAATTTTTAAATCCTGCTTGCACGATCCGGTAACTCAGATCTATGTCTTCACCATACATAAAAAATGTTTCATCCAGCAAACCAATTCTATCTAAAACACTTTTTCTTACCATCATGAATGCGCCGGCAAGTACATCTACCTCATGCGTTTCATTTTCATTTAAATATCCGAGATGATATTTCCCAAAAATTTTTGATCCGGGAAATAATGCCGATAAACCAAATGCCTTGTAAAAAGCTACCTGCGGGCTCGGAAATCCCCTTTTACTTTCAGGTAAAAAATTTCCTTTGCCATCAATCATTTTTACACCTAATGCGCCAGCGTCAGGATGTGTATCAAGAAATGCAACACATTTATCAAAGGTATCTTCCTGTACAACTGTATCAGGATTTAATAATAAAATGTATTCACACTGTGCAACTTTTATCCCCTGGTTATTGGCTACAGAAAATCCTGCATTATTTTTATTTGCAATGATCTTTATATCAGGAAATTTTTTTGAAGTAAATTCTACACTTGCATCAGCAGAATTATTATCCACTACAATAATTTCTGCAGAAATATTTTGAGACGCTTTTAATACAGAAATGATCGCCTGCTCCAGGAAATATTTTACATTGTAGTTTACGATGATAATGGTAAGTTTCATTCTTCGTTGCGCTGCAAATATTTTTCGTAAGGCAATCTTGTTGCAAGCGATCTTGCAAGCGTAATTTCATCAGTATATTCTAGTTCACCACCAAAAGAAATTCCTCTTGCAATGGTTGTAATTTTTATATTTTGATCTGTAATCTTTTTTGTGATATAAAAAACTGTAGTATCTCCTTCAATTGTTGGGTTCAACGCCATGATCACCTCTTTTATATTTCCGGTGTTTAATTTTTTTATAAGTGATGCAATTTGCAATTGATCAGGATCAACACCTTCAATTGGTGAAATTACACCGCCCAATATATGATACTCTGCACGATACTGATTTGTAGTTTCAATTGCAATCAGATCACGGATACTTTCAACAACACAAACAATTGTATGATCTCTTGCAGGGTTAGAACAAATGCTGCAAATTATTTCATCCGATATATTGAAACAATTAGAACAAAAATGGATGCCTTCCTTCAAATTATTTATTGCAGCAGTAAATTGCTGAACAGATTCATTGTTTTGTTTTAATAAATACAATACTAAGCGCAATGCAGTCTTTTTTCCAATGCCAGGCATTTTTGCAAATTCCTGCACCGCATGTTCCATTAGTTTTGAAGGTAAATTCATGAATAGATAATAATAAATAAAAAAATATTATTCAGTATATTCTACAATAGTACAATTAACTAATTTTCTCACATCACACACCCCCTTTAATATTACTTTATCTCCCTTTTTTAAATCCTGCAGTTGCTTTTGATGTGCTTTATTAAAATAACAGTTTACGTCAGAAGATGTATTGGCTACTGCTTCAAGTGTAATAAAATTTTCCTCTGTAAAATCATATCCGAGAGACGTTATCCTACCCTCAATTTGCAAAACCTTGTTCGCATACTTACTTGTAAATGTTTTTTCATCATTTAAAAGGTCTTCCGAATATTGTAACGATGTCATAGTAAATTCCGCTTTTGCAGCATCAATGTTAATTTCATTATTAATATCAAACAAATAATTAATACCATAACTAAAAACAATTGCAATAATGATGGAAAAAATTGTAAGCAGCCATGTGCTTCCCTTAGAAATATCCTGCTGTGCGAATTTTTCTTTGCTGAGCGAAATAAAATAAATGCATTCAACAAGATGAATAATGAAAATCAAAACGATCCATGTCTGGAAGAATGGATACCAGTTGTATACAACATTAAAATATTTTATCGTCCAAATAGCGGCAGGTAAAATAAAATAAAACACCAAAAGATATATCCATCCCCTGTTATTTTGTCCCAGGTAAAATCGCTGCGCACCTGTACTACCAAATAAAAGAGATAATAAAAATGTTAAACTTTTTGATTTCATCACCGCAAAGTAACTAAAACAAAAGTAGACACTCTAACAAAAAATTGAAGACATGCCGGATAAATGTGGATGAATATACTTTATCATATGAAAAGCGGATTTTATTTTTGAAATTATTACACTTGATCAAATACAACCCAGCTTACCTTTTTTATTGTCTTAAATTTTAATACCACATACGTATGCGCACAATAACACCTGTATTGTTTTTATTTCTTTACACATATGCACATGCACAATACTTAGAAATTGGGGCAACAGGCGGAGCAAGTATGTACAAAGGAGATCTCACATCTACTCTATTAAAATTAGATGAAACACATTTAGCTACCGGAGTCTTCACAAAGTATAATTTCAATCCTTATTTTAGTTTAAAAGCAAGTGTTCAACAGGGTAAAATTTCTGCAGCTGATTCAAATTCAACTGATGCATGGAGACAACGCCGTAATTTGAGTTTTCAATCTTCTTTGCTTGAAGCATCCTTATCAGGGGAGTTAAATTTGAGGGCATATACTCCACATAACAGGAAAAATATATTTACTCCTTACGCTTTTCTTGGAATTGGAATTTATCACTTTAATCCCCAGGCGCTATATAATGGTATCTGGTATGAGCTTCAGCCTCTTGGAACTGAGGGACAGGGAACAACAGCATATCCTGACAGGGAAAAATATAAGCTTACTCAAATAGCCATTCCCGGAGGTATAGGAATAAAAGGCGCAATGAGCAGAGAATGGACCATAGGATTTGAAATAGGCTGGAGAAAAACTTTCAACGATTATTTAGATGATGTAAGTTCAACGTATGTAGAGCAGGATATACTTGAGGGGGAAAATGGTGAACTATCATGGGAGTTATCAAATAGAATGGACGAAACACCGGAAGGAATGTATTTGCAACCGGGAGATGACAGACATCGTGGTGATTCGCATAATCTTGACTGGTATTTATTTTCAGGTGTTGCTGTATCCTATAACTTCAATCTTCTGGGGTGGGAATATAAATATACTAACAGAGCAGGTGGAAAATACAAGGGATTTAAATACAGAGATAAAAAGCTTAATTGCCCCGGGAATCTTAATTGAAGCATAAAAGACTGAGGTTATTTCTCTACACTATTTCCTCACAAGTCATATTGACATCACTGTTTACAGGTAAGAAACTACCTGTAAACAGTTAAAAATCCTTCTGGCAAAATTTTGGATACTTAATAGTTAAATAAAATATCCTGCACCATGCAACAAAACATTTACACACTCATTTTCGCTACTACTTCCTGCATCATTACTCAAGCTCAATATTTTGAAATTGGAATATATGGTGGCGTATCCGGTTACAATGGAGATCTTTCATACAATATTATTCATGTTAATGAAGTGCATCCTTCAGCAGGAATAAAAGTAAGTTTACCTGCCAGTGATTATTTTGCATTTAATTTTTCATCAAAAATTACTACGATATCAGGAAATGATAATAATGCAGAAAAAATTGCTTTTCAGGCAAGAAACCTCGATTTCTCATCCAGGGTATTTGACGGAGGATTTACTGTTGATTATTTTATTTTTGGCTATGATCCTGTACATGGCGAAATGTTTTCTCCGTATCTCACAACTGGTATTAATGTATTTCATTTTAATCCTAAAACAGTATACAATGGTGAAACCTATGAACTTCAGCCATTGGGGACAGAAGGACAAGGTACATCAGCTTTTCCTGATAGGGAGCCATATAAATTAACCCAATTTTCTATTCCAATTGCTGCAGGAATTAAATACGCAGCCACCAGAAGAATAAATATCGGAGTGGAATTGACAATGAATAAAACATTTACAGATTATTTAGATGATGTAAGTACAACATATGTTGACGCAGCAACATTAACTGCAGAAAATGGGGCTATGTCATTTGAATTATCAAACCGGACAGATGAATTTCTGCAATCAGAACCTTTGCCTTATAATGAAACCCAACCAAGGGGAAACTCAGCGTATAAAGATTGGTATGGCTTTCTTGGGTTAACGCTATCTTATAATTTCATGAAGGAAAGGCTTGCCAATTCTGATGCATCGTCTATAGGTTGCCCTAAATTCTGATCTTTACCAATAACACTAATAATCTTGAAAATTCCGGTGTTCTGTACCGGGGTTTTCTTTTTATGCAATAAATCTGTCATTTTAGGGTTTTACAATTTTGTAATTTCATAGTATTGTAATAAAAACATAAATTTGTAAGCACAAACAACCGGGCATGCGAAAACTTATACTCATTATTTTCTCTTTCATTACGATCGGAGCCTTTAGCCAACGTCCTATGCAATGGATGGAAGTTGGTGTATTCGGGGGTGTAGCCAATTATTATGGCGACCTAACTCAGGATTATGTAGTCGCCGGAACATCTAAACCTGCTTTTGGTGGCTTCATAAAATACAACATGGGTTACCGTATGGGCCTTAAACTTAGTTTGAATCATGGTTGGATTGCAGCAGCAGATTCAAATAGTACGAGGCAAAATCAATTGCTGCGCAATTTGAGTTTTGAATCTCCTGTTACAGAGGTAGCTCTTACGTTTGAATATTTTTTCCCAGGGTTTTATCCAAAAAAATTACATCGCCCACTTTCTCCTTATGTGTATACCGGTATTGCGGGGTTTCACTTTAAGCCGGAAGCCTTTTATGAAGGTGAATGGTATGAGTTACAACCTCTCGGAACGGAAGGACAGGATATTAATGAACTGGATTTCCGTGAACCGTATAGTTTATATGATCTGGCAATCCCAATCGGCATAGGTGTTAAATGGGCAATGACAGAAAGGTGGAACCTTGGTTTTGAGTACGGTGCAAGGTGGACATTCACAGATTATCTTGATGATGTTAGCCGCACTTATGCTGACAGAAATACACTTATTGAATTCAATGGTCTTGATGCCTATAATTTATCAAACCGTACAGGTGAGATTTTAGGTGGTGAGCCAATAGATTATTCATTTAATGATTATCGTGGAGATCCCACAAACAATGACTGGTATATGTTTTTAGGGTTTACATTAAGCAGGAATTTTATTCCTGGAACAGAAGAAGGTTTCCTTAGTTTAGATAAACCGGGATTAGGATGTTTCCAGCCAAAAAAGAATAAGAAAAATGACAAGAATTATCATACTACAAGATAGTTATCAATTTATGAAATGAAAGAAAAGAGGCGAATAATGATATTCGCCTTTTTTCTTTCATGTTATGCACAGCATTTCTTCTAATTTATATGAATTGAATTTTTAATTTCACCCCATATCCTGCATATGTCGGCAACATTTATTCTTTTGATCATAATTATTTATTTCTCTTTCCTATTTATCATTTCATGGGTTACTTCAAAAAAAGCAGACAGCAATGCTTATTTTTTAGGCAACAAACAATCACCCTGGTATGCAGTAGCATTCGGTTTAATAGGTGATTCACTTTCAGGAGTAACATTTGTTTCAGTGCCCGGTGCTGTTGCCGCAAACCAGTTTTCGTATATGCAAATTGTGTTTGGTTATGTTGTGGGCTATGTTGTAATTGCACAAATATTATTGCCGCTTTATTATAAAATGAATCTCACATCAATTTACACTTATTTAGGAAAAAGGCTGGGAGATTCATCACAAAAAGCAGGATCATTCTTTTTTATTCTTTCCAGGTTAATTGGTGCGGCATTTCGTTTATATATTTCTGCAACAGTATTGCAAATATTTATTTTTAATGCCTGGGAGGTACCGTTTGCAGTTACTGTTTCCATTATCATTATTTTAATTTTATTATATACTTACAGGGGAGGAATTAAAACGTTAGTTTGGACGGATACTTTACAATCTTCTTTTTTATTAGCGGGAGTTATCTTATCTATAGTTGCAATTGCATCTTCATTAAACTTAAATTTCAGTGAATTAATTTCCACCGTACACAATAGCGAATATTCAAAAATATTTTTCTGGGACTGGCAACAAAAAAATTATTTCCTTAAACAATTTTTTAGCGGTGCTTTAATTGCAATTGTAATGACAGGATTAGATCAAAATATGATGCAGAAAAACTTAAGCATACGCACATTACCTGAGGCACAAAAAAATATCCTCTGGTTCAGCGTAATTGTTGTGATTGTAAATTTGTTTTTTGTTTCCCTTGGCGTTCTTTTATATGAATATGCAAATACAATGGGAATTGAAGTTCCTGCAAAAACTGATCAACTATTCCCAATGCTCGCATTAACACATCTTGGAACCTTTGCTGCAATTGTTTTTATTCTTGGCATCACTGCCGCAACCTTTTCCAGTGCTGACTCTGTCTTAACCACATTAACAACCTCTTTTTACATTGATATATTGGGGGTGAAACCAAATAATAATGATAATGGCAATATTAATTCACTTGATGCAATAGAAATTGAGAGAGATAAAAATAAAGAATCACAAAAAAATAAAAATATCCGGCACCTCATTCATATTGCATTTGCGTTTTTGCTATTACTCGTTATCATCTTGTTTGAAAGTATTAATAATGATACCATAATTAATGCTGTGTTCACGGTTGCAGGATATACTTATGGTCCGTTACTAGGATTATTTGCTTTTGGTATCCTCACGAAACGAAATGTAATAAACGTACTAGTGCCATTTACATGCATCATTCCTCCTGTATTTTGTTACTATCTGAATGAAAATTCAGGAGATTGGTTTAATGGTTACCAGGTTGGTTATGAATTGTTATTTATAAACGGATTAGTTACTTTTATTTTATTATTATGTATTTCTAAAAAACCCGAAAAACAATTTTTAGTATGATAGAAAAATATCGCAAGAAAAAAATGTATAAAGCCAAGGACTGGACTGAGTTCAGCGCACAGTCAAGTTGGCGTATGTTTAAAATTATGGCCGAATTCGTTGAAGGTTTTGAGAGTATGGATAGAATTGGCCCTTGCGTTTCAATTTATGGAAGTGCAAGAACAAAACCCGAAAATAAATATTATAAGCTGGCTGAAAGCATAGCAGGAAAGTTAACACATGAAGGATTTGGAATTATAACCGGCGGTGGGCCGGGAATTATGGAGGCTGGTAATAAAGGTGCACATAGTGAAGGTGGAAAATCTGTTGGATTAAATATTGAATTACCTTATGAACAATCACATAATAAATATATAGACCAGGACAAACTCATTAATTTTAATTATTTCTTTGTTCGTAAAGTAATGCTTGTAAAATACGCACAGGCATTTATTTTTATGCCCGGCGGATTTGGCACATTGGATGAAATGTTTGAAGCGCTTACATTAATTCAAACGCATAAAATAGAAAGAGTGCCAGTTATTTTAGTGGGGAAAAATTATTGGAAAGGATTATTAAAATGGGTGGATAAGATAATGTTAAATGAAGAAAAAAATATCAGCCCGGAAGACATGGACCTCCTATTCTTAACAGATGATGCAGACGAAGTAGTAGATCATATCACTCAGTTTTATAAGACTTCACATCTGCGACCGAATTTTTAAATGATATCGCCTCTTTCAATAACACATTTGAAAATCGGAGATAAAGCACCTTCAATAAAATTGTTTGACCAGGATGGTGAAATTTTCGAATTAAAAAATTTGAAAGGAAAAAAAATTGCACTTTATTTTTATCCGAATGATGATACAGAAACCTGTACAAAAGAAGCATGCAATCTGCGGGATAATTATTCTATGTTATTAAAAAAAGGATTTACAGTTATTGGTATATCACATGCGCCTGTTGAATCAAAAAAGAAATTTTCCATAAAATACAGTTTACCATTTGCATTACTCTCAGACCCAAATTATATTGTTTGCAAAAAGTATGGAGTATTCGGTGATAAATTATTTATGGGGAAAATGATTCAAACAATTCATCGTATTACTTTCATTGTAAATGAAAAAGGAATTATAGAAAAAATTATTCACAGAGTTAAATCAGGATTTGCTGCGCAGCAGATAACAGGAGATGTGTTATAAATTTTTGTCATTTTACAGTAAATAAATAATTTTACATGTAATAACATGCGTTAATCACACATTTTTGTATTTTCAATCAACGACAACTTTTTACAATGACAAACAAGAAACTGTTCTTTAGTTTCTTCATGATCACACTCATTATTTTATGCAGCAGTTATTTTCACTCAGGATTTTCAAAAGAAGATGGATCACCAAGTGGTAAAACAGGATCACCCGGTGACGATGGTGAAACATGTGCACAGGTAGATTGCCACACCGGAACAGCAAACCCTATAGAAGGTTTATTAACTTCCAATATTCCTGAAACAGGTTATCTCTCAACTGATACTTTTGAATTTACAATCAGTATAGAATTTCCGGGAAGAAGCACCTTTGGTTTCCAGGTCTCCCCGCAAACTTTAGAAGGTGGGAAGATGGGTAAATTAATTATTGAAGATGATTTTCAAACAAAGACTACAGGTAGTGGAAAATATATTACACATGAGAAAGAAGGGATTAATGGTTCTGATGGAAAAAGCTGGACATTTCTATGGACGCCAACAACTGCAACAGGGGATGTAACATTTTATTATGCAGTAAATGCAGCTGATGGTGATGAAGAACCTACGGGAGATTCTATTTATTTTGGATCATTTATAGTATTTGAAGATCCCGAAAATCTTCCTTTAGCTATACCTGAAAATCTTCAAGCCGATGTTTTCCATATTCAAAACCCGGTTGCAAATAATTTGCACATCATTTCCGGTCCGCAGGTTGAAGAATATTCTTTCGAATTATTTGATATAAATGGAACTCTTGTTTATACTTCTGCAAACAAGCTCTCAGGAAATCATATTGAGCCAATGCATACTTTTTCAAATGGCATTTATTTTATAAAACTTTTGTACGGAGGGCAATTTTATTTCGCCCGTTTCGTTAAAGCCTCATAAATTGGTTTTGTGTTTAACTAAAACCCGTTTCTCCCTCAGAAACGGGTTTTTATTTTTTTTATCTTCGTACCAAAATCTGAAAATCATGAAAAAAATATTTCGTGTAGCTGGCATTGCAATATGTTTTATGGTGTTGTATTCATGCAAAAAAAATGAAACTGGAAAAGTTTCAGAATTATTCAATTACATTCCCGCAAATGCAAGCATTGTTGTAAATATAAATACAGGGCAATTGCGAAAAAAAATTGACTGGGATTATCTTAACGCCAATCCGATGATTGCTCTTTTAAAAATGGGTATGCAGGATAATATCCTTTCCAAATATATCAGTAACGCAGATGCTACCGGAATAAATTTCGACAGCGAAATATTATTATATACAATTGTTGACTCAACAAACGGCAACGCAATGGTGTATTCTGTTATGGAATTAAAAGACAAAAAGAAATTTGAGGAAATGATAAAAGCTTTTACAAAAACAGAAACATTTACGAATGAAAATAATTTTACATCCTGTAGTGGAAAAGGAATGATAGCCGGATGGAGTAATGATATTGTAATTATGATAAACAATCCTGATGAAATGAATGCGGATGGAACTTATCTAAACACATATTTACAAAGTGCTTTTTCAATTCAGCAAAGTTTAATTGATAAAGATGCAGCATTTAAAGATATTATGATGCAAACATCTGATATGGATATTTGGGCTGATACAAAATTTGTGATGAATTATTTTATGGGTACAAATAAAAATATGGTGACACAAAAAACAGACATGTTTTATTCTGTAAATTTCAATAAAGGAGATATAGCAGTAACCGTGCAAACAAAACCCGAAGACGCAAAAGGCAAAGAAATATTAGAAAAAATGTTCAACTATAAATCAAAAGAGAATTTAATGATGTATTTACCGAATGACTACGATATGGTTTTACATGCGGGCACAAAGCCCGCTGATTTTATTTCTGCGATGCAGGAACTAACAGGCAAAAATTTAATCGCTGAAATAAAAAAAGGTATGGATAGTACAATTACTGAAGCTGAAGTTCAGAAATTAATAGATCAGGTAGGCGGTGAGGGAATTGTTGCAATAAAAAATAAAAATACAGGAGAATATAATTCTGACCCTGATGTTGTTGCTATACTAAATGTAAATACAGATACTGCTTTGCAAATGTTTACCCGATATAATAAAGAATATGAAGTCATGCAGCATGGAAAATATACAAAACTCCAAAAACCTTATGATACTATTTATGCATTGCAGCAAAATAAAATGCTCTTCGTTTCCAATAAAACAATTTTAATTGATGAATCGTCTGACAGTAAAGAATCTATGCAAAAAATGCCTACCGAAATTTTGGATGCCATACAAAATGAACCATTTGTATTTTATTTAGATATAAAAAAAATGATGCCGGGTGATGCGGGGAATTTTGCTGGTATTATTTCAACAGCACTTAATCTATTTGAAGATGTATCTGTAATTGCTCGGCCAATGCAGGGAGATGTGCATTTAGGAGAAATAAAATTAACAGTGAGCAATAAAGATGAATGGAGTATTGATTACATCATAAAAACAATTTTAGAGATGTCTGGTAATCTGTTCAAAGGAAATTAATTCCACTAGTTGCAAATTCATCTTCAACATATTATACCGCAGCCCTTAGCTGAAAAAGATCTTTCTGTTTCTGATATCTGGAATAAAGAAATTACTTTTAAGGCAGGCGAACACATACATGTGCATGCGCCCTCTGGAATTGGTAAATCAACACTTATTCATATTTTATATGGCTTGCGTAAAGATTATGAGGGCGCCTTATCATTCAACAATAAAAGAATAAAAATCAGGGCATCTTACATAAGTAACATGCGCAAAAAAAATATTTCAGTAGTTTTTCAGGATATGCGCTTATTTCCGTCTTTAACAGGTTTGGAAAATTTGACCGTGAAAAATAGTTTAACAAATTTCACTTCTGATGATGTAATTAAAAATATGATGCAGCAACTTGGCGTTGAACATCTTTTACAAAAAACTGCAAACACAATGTCTCTGGGTGAGCAGCAACGCATAGCAATTATACGCTCATTACTGCAACCATTCAATTGGCTATTACTGGATGAGCCATTCAGCCATTTAGATAATAATAACATTGAAAAGGCAAAAGCACTGATAATACAAACCTGCAAAAAAAATAATGCAGGAATGTGTATTACTACACTGGGAGAAACTTATGATATGTTTTTTCACAAAAGCCTGAATTTATGAGTGAAAAAAAACTCGTGCATAAAATCTTATGGAAAGGAAAGGGGAAAATAAACTTTTTCTTTGCAGGTATGGGGTTTTTAATTGGCTTTTTTATGTTATTGCTAGCAGTACATCTTTATAAAAATGTTTTTGCCCCCATAAATACAGAAATAAAATCAGAACAATCTTCTGCTTATTTAATCATTAACAAGAAGGTAAATCTCACAAATTCACTGGGATTAATTAAAACATATTTCAGTGAACGGGAAATTGAAAATTTAAATCAGCAATCATTTATTAAAAGAGTTGGTGTTTTTTCATCCAATCAATTTAAAGCAAGTGTGAGTATGCAGGGTGTTGGTGGCAGCGATCTGCCAATTGAAAGTGTGGAAGAAATTTTTCTTGATACAATTCCGCAAAATTGGAACTGGCATACAAATGATGCAATAGTACCAATTATTTTATCAAATGAATTTATTAATCTCTACAATTTTGTAATGGCTCCAAGCTGGGGCACACCCCAAATACCCAAAGAAACAATTAACCAGTTTAAACTTGATCTGCATTTATCCGGTAATGGAAAGAGCAGCTCCTTTAAAACTCATGTTGCAGGATTCAGCGATAGAATAGTTTCGGTTTTAGTACCTCAAAGTTTTATGGACTGGGCAAATGCAGAATTTGGCAATGGAGTTATTGTAAAACCAAATAGAATTATTCTGGAAGTAAGTGATCCTTCTGACACACAATTATTAAATTACTTAGATAAGAATGGCTACGAAACAAACCGGGATAAATTAAAAAGTTCAGCGAAAAGTTTTGTATCCATATTAATTCTTGTTGTTAGTATTTTTGGTTTGCTAATATTTTTGCTTGCAATATTTTTATTTGTAACAACTTTCAGCCTACTAATAGCGGAACAAAAAAATGATATAGGGTTATTATTTCAAATAGGATATGGTATCACTGTAATTCATAAAATATGGGCCTCAAGATTCATAAAATGGATGTTCGTATTGTTCGTATTAAGTATCCTGCTTTTATTAATCATTAATTATGTAATTGTAAACCTGGCAACCCAACAGGGTTTAACTATAGAAAAGAATATAAGCTATATTGTTTATATAAGTGGAATAATTTTATTATCAGTTGTATTGATTTATAACTGGATAAGAATAAAAACAAGCTTGACAAAAATATATCAATAAATAATAAGTAGTAAAGAGTTTAATGCGGTTATAAATTGTAATTCACTACTCCTTTTTCTTAGTCTCCTTCTTTTCCTTCGGCTCCTTGTTTTTCTTAGGCTCTTTTTTTTCCTCTTCCTTTAAATCTTTTACTTCCTCTTTTTTAGAATCTTTATTTTCTTCCTTCTCAGTCTTGCTCTCTTCTTCTGTCTCCTTGCTCTCTTCCTCCCTTGCTTTTATTTCATCAGTAATCACACCTTTTTCTTCAAGTATTGCGTACCATTTAATAAGTTTTTTTATATCGCTTACATATAACTTTTCCCTGTCGTGATTCGGAACAATTTTAGTAAACCAATCCCTCACCGCATCATTCGATGCAT
>JACMJP010000537.1 GCA_014380545.1 Chitinophagales bacterium
TTATCCATTTTTAAAAGATTAATTAATACTATGTCTGAAATAAAAAATAAACCTGAACAGGAAGCAGTAAAACAAAACGATGATCTTTACCGGAAAGTAGAAAATACTTTTTTAAAAAACAGGAATGTTATTATTGGCGCTCTTGTATTAATTATTGTTGGCAATGGAGGATATTTTGGCTACAAAGAATTATTCCTGAAACCAAAAACACAACAGGCGGATAATAAAATCTCTTATCCCCAAAATTTCTTTACAAAAGATTCCTTTCAGCTTGCTTTAAATGGTGATGGAATTAATGATGGCTTTTTACAAATTGCAGATGATTATGGAGTGACAAAGTCAGGCAACCTTGCAAAATATTATGCAGGCGTTTGTTATTTAAAAGCAAAAGACTTTGATAATGCAATTAAATATTTTGAAGATTATAAACCCAAAACAGATGAGCTGGCAGGTTTAACATATATGCAGTTAGGTCATGCATATGCAGAAAAAAATGATTTTGCTAAAGCTGTTGAAAATTATAAAAAAGCTGGCAAAGAAGCACAGAGCGATATGTATAGTCCTTATTATTATAAACTGGCAGGAGATCTTTTAGTTGTGCAAAATGATTTTAAAGGCGCAAAAGAAGTGTATGAGATCATAAAAAGAGATTATCCTTTAAGTGAAGAAGGAATTAATATTGATAAAGACATTGCATACACAGAAACCAAACTCGGTGAATAATATTTTAAATGGCGACCCGCAACAGGAATTTATCTTCTTATGCTGAAGGCACCATTCCTTCAGGTGCTGATTTCACGATCGGAATAATTGTTTCTGAATGGAACAGCGATATTACAAATGTTTTGTATGAAGGATGCTTAAAAACTTTATTGGAAAATAATGCATCAAAAGAAAAAATCATCACCATTAAAGTTCCAGGCAGTTTTGAATTACCATCTGCTGCCCAATTATTGTTGGAGAGCCGTGAACTAGACGCAGTTATTTGTTTGGGCTGTATAATTAAAGGCGACACAAAACACGATGAATATATTGCAACTGCGGTATCTCATGGAATTATGATTGTGAGTATTGATTATTCCACTCCGGTAATTTTTGGCGTATTAACTACAGATAATCTTGAACAGGCGCAGGAGAGAGCGGGAGGCAAACATGGAAATAAAGGTGATGAGGCTGCAATATCTGCCTTAAAGATGGCTGCAATAAGGCAGAATTTGATTTAATACTTCTACTCATTTGATTTAATTTTATTATTTAATGAAACTCATCTCAATTAATTCAGGATTATTCAAATTGGACGGCGGAGCTATGTTCGGTGTAGTGCCAAAAAAGATTTGGAGTAAATTAATTACACCAGATACAAATAATTTATGCACCTGGAGCATGCGCTGTTTATTAGTGGATGCAGGCTACAGAAAAATATTAATTGATTGCGGTATGGGTAATAAACAGGATGAAAAATTCTTTTCGCATTATGAGCCGCATGGTGAACAATTATTCGAATCATTAAATAAGAACGGATATGCATCAGAAGATATAACAGATGTTTTTCTCACTCATCTGCATTTTGATCATTGCGGAGGAGCAGTTGCAAAAACAGGCGATGGAAAATTTATTCCTGCATTTCCGAATGCAGCCTACTGGAGTAATAAAAAACAATGGGATTGGGCAACAAACCCAAACTCCAGGGAAAAAGCATCTTTCCTAAAAGAAAATTTTATTCCCCTGCTGGAACAGGGTGTTTTAAAATTTATCAAAGATGAAACAGAAGAGATTATTCCCGGCTTCAAAACAATCTGGGTAAATGGTCATACAGAAAGTATGATGTTGCCTGTTATTCAATACAACAGTAAAACAATTGTTTATATGGCTGATCTGATGCCATCTTACGCACATATTCCAATTCCTTATGTGATGGGTTATGATGTGCGTCCGCTTATTACATTAAAGGAAAAAGAAGAATTCCTGAAAGAAGCAGTGGAAAAAAATTATATTTTATTTTTTGAACATGATGCCGAACATGAATGCTGCGATCTGCAAATGACTGATAAAGGCATACGCCCGAAAGATTTTTTTACAATTGATTCTATTTAATTTATTGCTTACATGCCTGTTAGTTTTTATTTTTGCACCTCTTTGGCGAGGTAGCTCAGCTGGTTAGAGCGCAGCACTCATAATGCTGAGGTCGGGAGATCGTGGCTCCCTCTCGCTACTGAAAATGCCGGATTAAAAGTCCGGCTTTTCTATTTAAATTCGCTGCATAATGGAACCTCTCATTTATATTTTAATCGGGTTGATAATTGGCGGAATAGTAGCATGGATCATTCGGAAACTATTCTTTGAAAAGAATTTTATTTCAAGAGATACTTATGATGGATTAAAAAAATCTCATGATACATTACAGGGTTCTCAACAGGGCCAATTGGAAAACAATAAAAATAATGAGTTGCGTACAAGTAATTTAGAAAATGACCTAAATGAAAAAATTAGTGAAATCATTCTGCTCTCAAAGAATGTTGCTCAATTAGAAGAGCAAACTTCTTCACTTGAAAAAAATAATTCAGAATTTAAAAGAGAAATAGAAGAAATTGGTAAAAAATTCGGCGACCAGTTCAAAGTATTAGCAAATGAAATATTAGAAGATAAAAGCAAAAAATTTACAGAAGAAAATCAAAAAAATATCAAGCAAATTCTGGAGCCTCTTGATGCTGATATAAAAAATTTCAAGCAAAAAATAGACACATATTATTTGAATGAATCCAACCAGAGGTTTTCTTTGCAAACAGAAATAAAAAAATTATTTGATTTGAATCAGCAATTAAGCGGCGATGCTAAGAATTTAACTAAAGCATTGACAGGCGATACAAAAATAATGGGAAATTGGGGGGAACAAATTTTAGAAAGGATACTGGAAAAAGTTGGATTATTAAAAGGAAGGGAATATATTACACAGGAAGGATACCGTGACACTGAAGGAATATTATTCAAACCTGATGTTATAGTTAATTTACCTGACAACCGCAGTATTATTATTGACTCAAAAGTTTCAATTACAGCTTATGAAAAATTTATTTCAACAGATGATGTTGAAGAACAAAAGCGATATTTAAAAGAACACTTGAATTCAGTTTACTCTCATATTGATGGCTTATCAAAGAAAAATTATTCCGATCTTCTTGGAGACAAAAGTCTCGACATGGTTTTAATGTTTGTACATATTGAACCTGCCTATTATGCAGCGCAGCAGAGTGATCCGGAATTATGGCAATATGCTTATTCAAAAGGAATTGTATTAGTAAGTCCAAGTACATTATTATCTGCTATGAAATTAATTGCTGATTTATGGAA
>JACMJP010000538.1 GCA_014380545.1 Chitinophagales bacterium
ATAATGATGCAGATGTTTTTATAAGTACAGATGGAGGTTCATCAAAAACAAATATTACGGGAACATTACCTGACAGATACCCGAGGGACTTTGCAATAAATAAAAATGATCCTGATGAAGTTTATATATGTTATGCAGGTTTTGGTGCGGGGCACATATTTAAAAGTGTAAATGCAGGAACTGAGTGGGAGGATATTAGCACAACATTACCTGATATTCCTTTTCATACAATTTTAATGGATCCGCTTGATGATAGTATTTTATATGCCGGAAGCGATAACACATTATTTGTAAGTTTTGATAAAGGTGTTACATGGGAAACTTACAATGACGGCTTGCCTGAGGCTGCAATGGTATTTGATATTCAATATTCACCATCAGATACATCCTTATTTGTTTTCACTCATGGCAGAGGTGTATTTAATGCACCTGCTTTAAAAGATGAAGAAGATACAATTGAAATTGCTATAGAAAATATAGATAATACGTTGTCAGGAAATATTTACCCTAATATAGTTGCAGATGAATTTACAGTAGAATTAAATACGATATTGAAGGACGTAGTTTCTGTTCAACTCTTTGATATGCAGGGAAAATTAATCCGGAAAAATACTTATCCTGCTTCTGATGAAAATAAATTCACTATCAACTGCCTGGGAATTGCTGACAATAGTTATATCGTGAAAGTTACCCAGGGTAATAATGTATTCTCAGAAAAAATAGTGATATTGGAATGAATGGAATTTCAGCGAAATCAATAACCCTTTTTGTATTTTTAATTTGGTTGTCCTTTTATATTTTGTACTGGTACAGAATGGGTATTATGATTGTAATGGATATTGGTTATGATGAGTGGGGTTTGAGACAGAAAGTATCTTATATAATACTTTTCATCCAACCTCTAATTTTTATTTTATTTCTTTTTAAGACAAAAATTGGATGGTTTGCCGTAGAGATTTTCTTCTTTATTATTATTTCATGGAAGATAAATGCCTTGTATGAATTTAATATGAGAAAGGAAACTGTTGAAGAGATGAATAAATATACATCATTCCACCAAAATTATTCAGTCATTCCATATGTGATAAAAATTGCTCTTTCAATATTTTTAATCGTAATGCTAAATTTAAAAAACATGATTGAATGGTTTAATATTAGCCAAAACTTTAAAAAACTTACTCTATATGTTGGGATATTGTTAGGTTTGCTAACAATTATATTGAAGTATTTTGTTATTTGATTATCTCACTTCGATTTAAAATCATATATACTTTTAAAGAAAAAAATAATTTTGGATGCAGACTAATGAAAGCACATGGCATGTAATAATAAACCCTGTTGCCGGAGGAAACAAGGCGATAAGATTATGGCGAAAAATAAAACCATTATTAATTGAAGATGAAATTGCCTTTCAGGAAATTTTTACTCAACATATCTATCATGCAGTTGAAATAACAAAAGAAATTGTAAAGAATAACGGAAAGAATATTTTAATTGTTGGGGGTGATGGAACTGCACATGAAGTGATAAACGGAATTTTTTCTGCAACAAAGGATACAAGCACTATATCGGTTGCTATGCTTTCTGCGGGAGCAGGAAACGATTGGGTACGCACAATTGGAAAACCTTCCTCAATAAATGTTGTACCTACAAGCATGAAAAAAAATGAAACATTTTTGCATGATGCGGGCATAATTGAATTCACACATGATCAGCAAACTGAAAAAAGGTATTTTATAAATATAGCGGGCTTTGCATTTGAAGGGCTTGTTGTAAAAAAGTTGCTTGATAGTAATGGAATATTAAAAGGAACCAAATTGCAGTATTGGGGAGCAATATTTCGCTCCTTATTATTTTGTAAACATGCACCCATACAATTTATTGTAGATGGAAGGGAAACAACCATAAATACTTTATCAGTTGCTGCCGGAATTTGCAATTATAATGGTGGCGGGTTAAAACAATTACCAAATGCACTATATAATGATGGATTATTGGATATGACTGTGATAGGAGAGATGAGTAAATTAAAAATGGTTTTGAGGTTACCAAAACTGACTGATGGCTCACTTATAAATATGAAAGAAGTAAGAACGTTCCGTGGAAGAGAAATAATTATTAAATGTGATAAGGAGATTTTTGCTGAGGCCGATGGCGAATTTTTAGGAACATTACCGGTTAAAATTTCTATTGTTGAGAAAGCAATAAAAATATTAAAATGGTAGAGTTATTAGTTTTAGTGAGCTGATTCGAAATATACATCTATCCTTTTGGCAACATTCTCTCTTATAGGTAACCAAAATAAATTATAATCTGCTATGTGTAAATTCTTTAAAAATAAAAGTGCTTTACCCGGAACATCCGGTTTACTAACCCAAAGAATATCGTCGTGAATTTGGGCGTTACACATTTCCGGTATAATAGTTTCAGAATCTCTGTTCAATCCGCCTGAGTTTAATTTTTGATCTGCAAGACTAATTTCCCTTGAAAATGTGAGAGGGTTCATAACGATAATATTTTCTTTATTCATATCATCAACTTTTGGTTCGTTTCCTTCAAGATAGGTTCTCCATGATATAAAACAACCTGTTTGGTTTGCGCTATCGCATGGAAGAATAGTTTTAAATTCGTTATTATAAACCGGCGTTCCAATTAAATATGCAACAATTAATTTATCATGTAAGGGATTTCCATCAAAAAAATCCCGTAATATCCACTGAGCCATTTTTGTTCCCTGACTATGTCCTGCAATTATAATTGGCCTGCCATCATTATAATTATCTAAGTAATATTGAAAGGCATTCTTAATATCACTATAAGCCAAAGCAAAAGCTTTATCTGCATCCGGATTTGTTAAACTGAAATATGTATTGTATGATGCCTGTCTGTATCTTGGTGCATATATTTTACAACTTCCATTAAATACTGTTGCCTGATTTTTTATTGCCCTGGTATCAATTTGCTTATTTAGTTTAATATCGTTCAAATCAGCATTCCATTCAGTTTCTGAATAAAATTGTGTGGGATAAATAAAAAATACATCTGCTTTAGCCGTTTCTTGTCCATCAATTAATATAACAGGAGATTTTGAGGGAACATGATCAGCAGAATCTTTTTTATCAGGTAATGCGCTCCAATAAAATGAATTGCTATAATCAGGAGCCGTTGGACTGGTTTTATCTGAATATGTAACCGTAACAGGTTTTGTAGCGGAACAGGAAAAAAGAATTCCTGCAACAAAAAAGAAAAATAAAATCCTGGGTGATTGCATGATTAAAATTGATTACGAAAATACGATTTAATTGATGTTTTAGTTTCTTTCTCCAAATAAGAGACTCCCGATACGAACCATCGTTGAACCCTCTTCCATTCCAATTTTATAATCACTGCTCATGCCCATTGAAAGATGTTTAAAATGATCTGCATTCGGAAAATATTTCGATTTTGTAATATCAAACAGGCTTTTAAGGTAACGAAATTCATTTCTAACTGTTTCTTCATTTTCTGTATTTGTCGCCATACCCATTAAGCCGTCTATTCTAATATTACCTAAGTTTTCGTTCGTATTGTCATCAAGTAATTTGAATAGTTCAGTTTCATCTAAACCAAATTTGGTTTCTTCTTTTGCGATATATATTTGAAGTAAGCATGGAATAATGCGATTAGATTTTTCTGCCTGTTTATTTATTTCCATTAAAAGTTCAGTACTATCAACAGAATGTATGAGATATATCCATGGGGCAATATATTTAACTTTATTTTTTTGCAAATGCCCTATTAAATGCCAGCGAATATCTTTCGGCAATATTTCATATTTTTCTTTTAATTCCTGCACCCGGTTCTCACCAAAATCTTTTTGGCCTGTATTGTATAATTCAAGAATTGTTTGTGCTGGTTTTGTTTTTGACACCGCAACTAAAGTTACATTGTGTTGATACAGATAGTTGCTGATTGTTTGATAGGTATCGTTCATGTGCTTTATAATACGTAAATTTGCCGCACTAAATTACAATAGTGCTGAGCAAATTACTTTACATATTTTTATTTGTTTCTATTGCATCATGTAAACCAAAAAGTGAGTTTTTGTTTCATGAAGAGATGCTGGATGATGTGCCGGACACAATTATCCAGTCGGACCAAATGATTGATATATTAGTTGATATACATCTTGCTGAATCTGCAGCGCCTGTTTTAAAAACTGATTCAATTAAACCCGAACATTTGAT
Organism: Chitinophagales bacterium; assembly: GCA_014380545.1. Classification (GTDB taxonomy): domain Bacteria; phylum Bacteroidota; class Bacteroidia; order Chitinophagales; family BACL12; genus JACMJP01. The sequence goes on from JACMJP010000538.1 coordinate 4,227, forward strand.
GCAATCTTACTATTCAATAATTTTTGAACATCATACGATTACACAAAGTAAATTTGAGAATAGCTTTCAATATTATACTGAACATCCTCTTGTGCTGAATTATATTTATCAAAAGGTGGTGGAGAAATTAAATTTAATGGAAAGTGCATATAAACCTGCGAAGGATACAACTCAAAAAAACACCCCCTTTAAACCCAATATGCAACAATTAATGGATGAAAATAAACAGCACTAAGATTTTAAAATAGATAGCTGCAGGGTGTCAAAATTTAATTATCTAATTTAATGTGTATAATCTGCTTTGTAATAATTTTATCATCAGCATCTGTAACTTTCAATAATAAATTCCCGGAAGGAAATGCTTCCGAAATACTTATCATCAAATTGTTTTCGCCGGCATGGAGGAGATAGCTTTTGGAATATATTTCTTTGCCGCTCATATCAGAAAATTGAAAAATATATTCATTACTCTCTGCTGTTATCATGGAAATGTATAATTGTTTTGCAAAGGGATTTGGATAAACTTGAATGTTGTCAGTGTATATATTTTGAATTGAAACTTCAGGATCCTTTTCCTCAACCGTTACACATAAGTCTGCGATACCACAATAAAAATCATTTACTACAACACAATACTCGCCGGGAGTAAGATCAGAAATATTTTGTTCTGTAGATACAAAACCATCCGGTCCTGTCCATGAACAAGTAAATGGCTCAACACCGCCATCTATATTTAAAACAATAGAACCATCAGTGCTGCCGAAGGAGGCATTTGTAATTGTTGCAGAAAGATCATCTGCTAAAATATTATTGCTGATAAGCACAAGAATTAAAAAATTGAATATATTTCTCATAACTATATGTTTATTTTCTTTCAAGAATTTCTTTTAAGCTTAAGGAAATATCATCAAGCCAGGAAGAGGAAATAAAATGAATCTCTCCCGAATCCCGATTTTCAACTATCAGTTTATTTGAAATATCTATCATCGAATTCGGGTTCATATGGATTAAAGGGGGATAAATCAAATAATCACCCGATGTACTCACTACATTAAAATTGCCGGAATATTCAAATACAGAAAAAAAGCCATTTGTTTTAAACGGTATTACTTCAGATTCTTCCCATGCTGAATTTTTATAGCTCCAGACGGTCAGTTCATTTTTTACACAAATAAATTGATATACGATACCTGCCTTTACCTGTATATCAAAATACAGGTCATCCATATAAACATACTTTTTAAACGTTTTTATAAGCGGAAGATTTATGATAGCTTTATTAGCATAAGCAGCCTGCATTAAATTTTTAGTAGGCTTTTCATTTGCATTATATTCCTCGAGTGTATTTACGGGTATGGATTTAAGAGAATTTATATGAGAATTTTGTGCATATTCTGTAAAGTTTATACAGTATACTGTATCGTGATATAAAGTCCATGCAAAGGGTAAAAAATTTTGGTTTCTTCTTTTTGTTCCGGCAGGCAATGCGAAAACAGCTGCGCTATCAATTGGTTTATGTATGTCGCCGATAAATAATTTTGCAACCTGTGTTTCATTATTAATCTCTACAGCATAAAATGTATCTTTTTCAATGATAATTCTTCTGTCAAACTTTCCCTGTGCAAATAAATTGTTGCCGCAAAAAAATAATAACAGTATAATGAAACTCCTCACCATTTTTTATTATTGATTAATTTTTCACACTTAAAAATTAAAACGTTGTTATGTACATCTCAAAACCTGTAAGGTCAATATCATTTGTCATATGCATCGTGCTATAACCCGGTGATGCATCCAGATCACCATCACCATTCAGGTCCATGTCTAATTGTACTTCGGTTTTATAATCAAAATAAAACCAACCGGCTATTGATCCGCTTTTAATATCATCAAAAGTATCAAATACATTTCCGTAACAAGGATCATAATATTTTCCATTTACAATGGCGAGTTGATGATTCCCGAATATTGAATTTGGATTGGCTTCTGTTTGACCCAAAACCCCTATTTCATCATGCACTTCTTCATAAATAAAAATGAATGAGGTGTCATCATAACCCGGGTAATCCCACACATTTAAATAGGGAAGATCAGTACAAAAATTTGATGGTGTTCCAAAGGTCCAGGTTTTTACCATAAAACCATCAACATACCCAAATCCGCAATCTGTGGAAACAAATTCATTATAAATATTCAAATAATTATTGGGCTCAGAAATACCATTTAATTTAAGCAGTGCCAAAAACAACATTGCCCATGTATAACATTCACCATCCCTGTCTTTTAATAGTTGAGGCAGATACACATTTAAACTGTATAAGTCTTTATAATAATTTAAAGGCAACCCATCAGCATTTATTACAGAATGATCCGTGAATTCATTCCATATCAGATCAATTATTTCATCTTCAGTGGTTGCGCCATCAGCATTTTTGCAGGACAAATAAAACAGCGTATGAAAATATTTAAAATTGGCAAAGAAACCAGTTTCTTCTGCAGGTGCATCATGCCATGTTACATAAATAGGGCTTGAACTTGTTCCG
>JACMJP010000539.1 GCA_014380545.1 Chitinophagales bacterium
CCCAGTGCACCTGCAACAAATCTTGGTTTATCGGGGTTTTGTTTTGTGTAGTGACTGGCAACTTCCTTCGCAATTTTTGCAGACTGAAAATTTAATTCATATACAATTTCCTGCAGGTGATAATCAGCCTGAGCCACACTTGTTCCACTAAAAGTATTTGTTTCTATAATATCAGTACCGGCTTCTAAATATTGAGTATGGATCTCTTTGATAATGTCAGGTCTGGTGATTGATAGTAAATCATTATTGCCTTTCAGATCATACATATGGTCTTTAAATCTTTCTCCCCTGAAGTCTTCTTCTTTTAAATGATAGCGCTGTATCATTGTTCCCATAGCGCCGTCAAGTATAACAATACGCTGTTTTAAAATTTCTTTTATCTCTCTCATTAAAAATTATAAAATTACAATAGAGTTATTTGATGTATATTCAAACTTAGTTTGGTATATTTTGATCTGTTATTTTAAAATTTTATAAAAATTTCACAGTATTAAACTTTTTTTGCACACCCATATAAACACTCCTGTTTACCTGCCGGAAGTATGGTTTTGTTATTAAAAATTAATTTATATACATCGTTCAATAAAAAATAGATAATGCCTGTAGCTTATGAAGTGATTTAATTAATAATCAATCAAAGAGTGCAAAAATAATGAGTAAGTGACTAAAAATAACTTTTTCTCATAGTTGAAAATAAGCTGTAAGTGCCGTCTTAGCTGAAAATAGTTATATAAATTGAGGCAATAACTCGTAAAAAGAATGACAAAAACCTTTTAAAAAATTGACAACGAATATGCCCATTCAATAGTATAAATGCGAAAAACGTTTATCTTTATGAGCAACTATTCTAACACACTCTGACTCTCATTATAGTTCTGGCAAATAAATACTATTTGTTGGATGTTAATGATAATTTTAAAAACAATTATTTAACCCTTAAATTAAAATTCAAATGTTTAAAAAACATCTACTTCCACTTGCCTTATTTGTGTGCATTGGCACAACAGTTTTTGGTCAGAGGGTTTGCGGTACAACAGAGTATATGCATGAACTGTTGGAAAGCGACCCTGCATACAAAACAAGAATGGATGAAATCGAGAGATTTACCCAGGACTACATTACAAATAACCCTTCAGGAAGCAGGTCTGTAGTTACCATTCCTGTTGTAGTACATATTGTTTATAATACAGCATCTGAAAATATAAGTGATGCGCAGGTTACAAATCAACTTGACGTATTAAATAAAGATTTCAGAAGATTAAACGCAGATGCCACTGAAACACCAGCATCTTTTGCCGGAGTTGCGGCTGATTCTGAAGTTGAATTCTGCCTTGCAACGCAGGACCCAAGTGGAGCTGCTACTACAGGTATCACAAGAAAAAGCACTACAAAAACGTCATTTTCAACAACTGCAAATGATATGAAATTTTCAACTTATGGAACACCAATATGGGATCGTAACAAATATCTTAATATTTGGGTATGCGATATCAGCGGTGGTATCTTGGGCTACGCACAGTTTCCAGGCGGTTCTGCGTCAACAGATGGCGTTGTAATTGACTATGTGTATTTTGGTGTAGCCGGTGCTGGTTCTGCTCCTTATAATGAAGGAAGAACAGCAACACATGAAGTTGGCCACTGGTTAAACTTATATCATATATGGGGTGATGATGGTACTTCATGCGCAGGTTCAGATTTAGTAGCTGATACTCCAAACCAGGCGGATGAAAATTATGGTTGCCCTGGGGGAACAATAAAAATATCATGTTCAAACGGACCAAATGGTGATATGTACCAAAACTACATGGACTATACTGATGATGGCTGTATGAACTTATTCACTACCGGACAAAAAACAAGAATGCAGGCTTTATTTGCAGTTGGAGGAACAAGGAATTCTCTTACCTCATCCACAGGATGCAGCGGTGGTGGTGGAACATGTCCTACACCTTCAAGTTTAAGCACAACAGGTATTTCAACTTCAGGTGCAACATTTAATTGGGGTGCAGCAGCAGGTGCTGTTAGTTACAATGTTCGCTATAAACCAACAGCATCCGGAACATGGACAAACACTACTTCAGGCAGTACCTCAATTTCAGTTTCAGGATTAACAGCAGGAACTGCATATGAATGGCAAGTACAAACTGCATGTTCTGGAAGTACAAGTGCGTATTCTTCATCTGCTACATTCTCAACAACTGGCGGTGGTTCATGCTCTGATATATATGAAAGCAATGAAACATCAGGAACTGCAAAAACAATAACTGCGGGTACTACTATCCAGGGATTAATTAGTTCTTCTACTGATATTGATTGGTATAAATTCACTACGTCATCGCCTAATACAAAAATTAAAGTAACGATGAGTTCCTTACCGGCGGATTATGATATGGTACTCTATAATCAATCTGTAGTTCAAAAAGGTATTTCTGAAAATGGCGGCACCTCTGATGAACAAATAATCTGGAATACTACAGGAGGAGGTACAAGGTATGTTAAAGTATACGGATATTCAGGAGCAATGAGTACAACCGATTGTTACGATCTGTTAGTCCAAACAAGCTCTTCAAGCTGGAGAACGGATGGAAGTGAAAATGCACTTGAAGAGTGGGATAACGCTATAATAGGTATAGTTCCAAACCCTGTTCAGGATATATTAAACATTGATTATTTCAGTATTCAGGAAGATATGCAGGTTGATTTAATTATCACTGACCTGTTAGGAAAAACTGTTGAAGTTTCAAAAGCATCAGTAGTTTACGGCAATAATCTGATATCTGTTGATGTGAATGATCTTTCATCAGGAGTATATGTTGTGCGGATAAGCAATGGCAAATCAAGCTACAGCTCAAAATTTATTGTACAATAAATTCATTTTTATAATATACTACAAAAGAGCGATCGCAATTTGATCGCTCTTTTTATTTTTGATACTTTATGATTCGCTAATTTTACGACCATGCAATATGAAGGAATAGATAATATAAAAACTGAAATAGAGAATTATCTGATTACTGATGCTGAAACATTAGAACAATTTCGTATTCAATATCTCGGAACAAAAAATGTATTGAAAGATCTGTTCACTGCTATAAAAGATATTCCGAATGAAAATAAAAAAGAATACGGGCAAAAAATAAATGCTGTTAAACAACTTGCAGAAGAAAAATTTGCATTATTACAATTGCAATTTCAAAATAATAAAGCTGATAAAAAACATTTTGTTGATACAACACTTCCTGTTGCAATAAAAAATCAAGGTGCAAAACATCCCATCACATTAATAAGAGAAGAATTAGTAACAATTTTTTCAAAAATAGGATACCTTGTTGCAGAGGGACCTGAAATAGAAACTGACTGGTATAATTTCACAGCGCTTGGAATACCGGAAGATCACCCGGCAAAAGACATGCAGGATACTTTTTATATTCAAACAAATCCTGATATTGTTTTACGCACACATACAAGCAATGTGCAGATTCGTGTCATGGAAAATCAAAACCCACCAATACGCATTATTGCACCTGGCAGAACATATCGCAATGAAACAATTTCCGCAAGAGCACATTGTGTTTTTCATCAAATAGAATTATTATATATTGATGAAGGTGTTTCCATGGCTGATCTTAAACAGACGCTTTTGTATTTAGCACAGGAGTTATTTGGAACAGAAACACAAATACGTTTGCGTCCCAGTTATTTTCCATTTACAGAACCAAGTGCGGAATTAGATGTTAGCTGTTTTATTTGTGGCGGAAGTGGATGTGCAGTTTGTAAATACACAGGATGGGTTGAAATCGGTGGCGCAGGAATGGTGGATCCTTTGGTGTTGGAAAATTGTAAAATAGATTCAGAAAAATATACAGGCTTCGCATTCGGAATGGGACTGGAAAGAATGGCAATGCTGAAATACAGAATTAATGATATTAGATTAATGAGTGAAAACGATTTCAGGTTTTTAAAACAGTTCGAAAATAGCTAATGTGATGATGTGATAAAGAAAACCTATTATAAGTTGTGCGGAAGATCCCCTTTAGGGTTAAGGTGTGGGCAAATTAAAAATAGCGCTTAGGATATAATTAAAAATAAAATAATCATTCAATCAATAAATTAAAAATTACTAACTCAACAAATAATTAAGATGCCTTTCAACATAAAAGATTCTCTCAATTATGCTTCTAAAATGACTCCGAGAAGAATCTGGAACATGAGCAAAGTGATATCATCTTATTATTATTCCATGTATACAAAAAAACCTGTGCAATGGGGCTTACCAATTTCGCTTTCCTTTGAACCAACAACATCCTGCAATTTGCGCTGCCCTGAGTGCCCAAGCGGTTTAAGGTCTTTTACAAGACCAACAGGCATGCTGAACAAAAATTTTTTCAGGGATA
>JACMJP010000540.1 GCA_014380545.1 Chitinophagales bacterium
CAATTTTCAATATCACTGAAATCACTATAATATCCCGCTGAAGCATTTTTAAAATAAATAGGAGTTTGCACACCGTAAAATGTTTTTAATGCTTTTGCAGTTTCAATTTTATTTCCTAAAGTGAATTTATCTGTTTCGTTTTTTAATGCATCAAGAATATTTTGAAGTGCAGTTGTATGCTCCTCAAAATTTGTAATTAAAACAGTAAGTGTTTTTCCGTTTAATACAAATGCAGAAAAACAACTTTCAGGTAAGTTTTTCATAAGTGCGAACCATGTTTGCAAAATTGTTTTTGCCCGCTCCGTATTTAATTGATATGCTTTAAAGCGGTGACTCTGAAATAAAGCAGGGGCATCATAAGTTTTAAATTGCATTTCTGTAACTACTCCAAAATTTCCATTGCCGCCACCTCTGCATGCCCACAAAAGTTCATCATTATTTTTTGAGGTAATAATATTTCCTTTTCCGTCAACAAGTGTAAGCGCTTCCAGACTATCGCATGTTAATCCGTATTTTCTGCTGAATAATCCGTAGCCTCCGCCAAGCGTAAGTCCGCCGATACCTACACCTGCACAGGAGCCTGCCGGCAGAATTCTTTTTTGCGGCAAAATAATATCGTACAATTTTGATAATGTACATCCCGGCTCCACAGATATTCTTACATCATCAGGCCACGAAATTTTTTGCATCTGCGAAACATCAATTACCATCCCGTTATCATTCACAGAAAATCCTTCAAAGGAATGTCCTCCGCTTTTAATGCTGATGTACAATTTATTTTTTACCGCATATTGTACTGCAGCCGATACATCTTCTGTATTTCTGCACACTACTATTACCTGCGGATATTTATTTATGTTTTTATTGAACCGCTGCCGCAGCATTTCATATCTGCTGTCATATTTATCGGCAAGAATATTTTTATCAATAGTAAATTGAGGCACAGTATCTTTTATAAGATGTGTACTATCAGGTATTCCATCTGTATGCGCAGTTTCTGTATTATTGCTTTTACATGCGTTCAATAAAATTCCTGCTCCTGCAAGCGAAGCCGTCTTTTTAAATTCTTTCCTGTTATATTTTTTTATCGCCATCCCATAAATATACTGTACCCTTTTATGCATTTATAAGCTATATCATGAGCCATATCCGCTTAATGGATAAGAAGCCTAAAATGAAGTAAAAGAAGTTTCTGCATTCAAATAATTTTCATGTTTAAAAATTAAAAAGGTCTGTCTTAATTATAAAGAATCTTACACATTAAAAGTTATTTAGTTGTAAAATACTACATTTGCGTACTCACCGTACAATAAAGTATGCTATGGCCAAATTATCAAAGGAAGACTGGGTGCAGAAAGGATTTAAACTACTGGAAAAAGAAGGCTATCATGCAATAAAGCTTGAAAACATATGCGATAAATTTCATGTAACCCGTGGATCATTTTACCACCACTTCGGCAGCATGAATGAATATGTGCAGGAAATATTAAAATATTGGAAAGATCATACGATCGCTGCATTTCAGGAAATTTTGAAAGACTGCAAAACACCCGTGGAAAAAAGAACAAGAATGATTGAATTTGTTTTTGGGTTATCGGCAAAAGCTGAATTATCTGTTCGTGCATGGGCATTAAGTAATAAAGTAGTAAGAAAATATGTTGACTATATGGATAAAGAACGGGTGAGGATTACTGCAGAAATTTATTATGAGCTGGGATTACAAAAAGAACTTTCTGCTGAACTGGCAGTATTTGCGCATTCAAACTATATCGGCATTCAAACCTATTATATACAAAACCCCGGTAATAAAGCCAAAACAATTCAACTGCTTTCCACTCTCGTCTCCTTGTATCTGAGCCAGGGAAAATAAAACAGTCATTAGGTGATGTAGATAAGTTTACATAAAAAACATACAATATTGTTTGGTATTGTAAAAAAAGTATATAGTTTTGCTAAAACATACATTTATGTATGTTTTAGCAAAACTAAAATTAAATCAATATGAAAAACTTAACTATTTCTTTTTCAAGAATTATCCTATTAGTAATTCTTATTTATCCATTAAATGTATTTGGCTATGAAGTTACTTCTATCAGCGCAGCACATCAGAATGGACAGACATTTTTAACATGGGATCACAATAC
>JACMJP010000541.1 GCA_014380545.1 Chitinophagales bacterium
GATGAAGTAAATGAAGCAATGTTTGACCTCATGTTTAATTTGGGTGCAACAGAAGAACAGTTAAATTTTCCAACAGTATATGGTTCAGCAAAATTTGGCTGGATGAGCAATGATTATAAAAACAAAACAGAAGATGTTTCTGCATTGCTCGATATGGTTCTTGCGCATGTGCCCGCACCTAAGGAAGTAGTGGGTACTACACAAATGCAAATTACAAGTATTGATCACTCCAATTATATAGGCAGAATTGCAATCGGGAGAATTACAAGAGGAACAATAAAAGCAAATCAACAGGTAGCACTTGTAAAAAGAGATGGCGGTTTTTTGAGATCAAGAATAAAAGACCTTTTTGTTTTTGAAGGACTTGGTAAAGCAAAAACAGAAGAAGTTGGTTGCGGAGATATTTGTGCATTAACCGGAGTAGAAGGTTTTGAAATTGGCGATACTATTGCCGATTTTGAAAACCCTGAAGGAATGCCTGTAATTTCTATTGATGAGCCAACAATGAGTATGATGTTTCGCAGTAATGATTCTCCTTTCTTTGGTAAAGCAGGAAAATTTGTTACAAGCAGACATGTGCGGGACAGATTATTTAAAGAGATAGAAAAAAACCTTGCATTAAAAGTTGTTGAAACAGATAGCGCTGATGCATTTATGGTTTTTGGAAGAGGCATTTTGCATTTATCTATTCTTGTTGAAACAATGCGCAGGGAAGGATATGAATTACAACTTGGCCAGCCAAAAGTTATTTTGAAAAATATTGATGGAAAAAAATGTGAGCCTGTAGAAATTCTTGCTATTGAAACAACGGAAGAAAGTGCCGGAAAAGTAATTGAAGCCGTAAGCCAGAGAAAAGGTGAGATGATATTAATGCATAATAAATCAGAAAGAACACACCTTGAATTTAATATTCCTTCAAGAGGCATTATTGGTTTGCGCACAAATATTTTAAATATTACACAGGGTGAAGCAATAATAAGCCATCGTTTTAAAGCATACGAACCATGGAAAGGAGATATACCAACAAGAATTAACGGTGTTTTAGTTGTGCATGAAACCGGAACAAGCATTCCCTATGCAATGGATAAACTGCAGGACAGGGGATATTTCTTTATAGGGCCGGGTGAAGATGTTTACCAGGGACAAATAATAGGGGAAAATTCAAGGGATAATGATCTTGTTGTGAATATTACGAAAACGAAAAAACTCACCAATATGCGGGCAAGCGGCAGTGATGATAAAGTAAAACTTGCACCACCTCATCGCATGAGCCTTGAAGAAGCAATGGAATACATTGATGATGATGAATTAGTGGAAGTAACACCATTACATGTGCGCATGCGGAAAATTCATTTACTGGAGCATGAAAGAAAGAAAGCAAGTTTTGCTGTGGAAATGGATTAACGCATTATTTTATTTATAAATATTTTATCATTATTTCTTAAGCATCCCACAAACATCATTGCTATAAATGAGTTTGGGTTGATCCCTGCTACTACTAATATATTTTCCATTTGTATTATATAATTTATCTTTAAATACTAAAAGTTAATTTTAATGATAAATTATAATGCGTTTAATAATTAAATGCAGCCTGATGTAAACTCTTATTTTATATTTTTATTAAATGAGAAAGAACAGGAGTTAACTATTATAATTTCCGGGAAAAAAAGAATACATTTATTTTTTAAAGGAATATATCACAATACAAATCCAAAAATATATTATATGAAACTGATCTTTACGCTCCTGTTTTTTATCATCTCCCTTTTTAAAATTTCTGTTGCGCAGGTATGGCAGCAATTGCCAAATGCTCCTGAAGCACAATATGTAAATGACGATCTCTTTTTTATTAATGATAACACAGGCTGGATGGTGAATCTGGATGGTTTTATTTATAAAACATATGATGGCGGGGATTCATGGGATACACTTATTATTCAACCCGGCACCGCTTTCAGATGTATTGGTTTTTTTGATGAAATGAATGGTTATGCCGGCAACCTCGGGCCGGGAAGCTGGATAACAGAAACCACAGACACTCTTCCGCTTTATCAAACACATGATGGCGGAACCACATGGACACCCGTAACTACTATAACAGGAGCAGAGCCTGCCTGTATCTGTGGTATCAATATCGTGAATGACTCTGTTGCTTATGCTGTAGGCAGATATGCGGGACCTACTGTAATTCTTAAAACAATAGACGCAGGAGAAACATGGAGCTCAACAGATTTTTCTGCTGAAACATGGAGCCTTATAGATACTTACTTTATTTCTGAAGACACGGGGATCGTGGTTGGCGGAGATGGTGTAAGGTCCGTTATTTATTATACGGATAACGGTGGTGACA
>JACMJP010000542.1 GCA_014380545.1 Chitinophagales bacterium
AATTATAAATGGTAAAGTAAATTCTGATTACACAGAAAGAGAATTGTTATACAAAGTTTTATTCGATATGAAAAAAGATATGCATGAGTTAAAACAATTCGTGTTACATATGGCTGAAGCAAATCAATTAAAAACTGAACCTGCAGGCTCTCATCTGAACGAATCAGCACAAGGAAATATTTTTGGTGAGCAATTTACACCAATATTCAACCAGCAGCAAAATCAAAATAATAATCAGCCAATAATTATTGATCAGCCGCAAACATATGTTCATGTGGAAGAAAATTTATCTCTGATAGATAAGGAAAGGGAATTGATACATAAAGCTTTAAAAAAACACAGGGGAAAACGAAAAGATGCAGCATTAGAGCTTGGTATCTCTGAAAGAACTTTATACAGAAAAATAAAAGAATACCAAATAGAGGAAAATTATAAAGGCTGATGAGAAATATTTATTTGATATTATTTTTATTTATAGCCGGCTTAATAAATACAGGCAGTAGTTGCAAGTTGTCTATGAGTGGGGCATCCATTCCACCTGAAATAGAAAGTGTAACTATAAATTATTTTCCGAATCAATCACCATTTGTTGCAACATCATTAAGCCAGATATTTACAGAAACATTGATTGATAAATTTAACAGGGAATCAAATCTTACAGTGAAAGATACCGGAGGGGATTGGGAATTCAACGGAGCTGTTACAAATTATACCAGCACTCCAATTGCACCAACGGGTAATGAAACTACGGCATTGAACAGGCTTACAATTGTCGTGAAAGTTGAATTCACTGATTTAAAAGATGAAACAAGAAACTGGACGCAATCTTTTTCAAGATTTTCTGATTATGAAAGCACACAGGTGTTAAGCCAGGTAGAAAATGATTTGATACAGGAAATTTCGGAACAACTGGCGGATGATATTTTTTTAAATGTTGCTGGAAACTGGTAACATGCAAAAGGAACAATTGAAAAATATTATTTCTGATATACAAACATTGCAGGATGCAGATATAAAACAATTGCAGATACTCACTGAAAAATACCCGTTTTTTCAATTGCCATATGCTCTCATTGCAAAAAAATTACATACAGAGCACAGCCCTTATTTTGATGCTGCATTAAAAAAAGCAGCAACTTATTCTTATTCCCGTGAAGTCTTATTTAAGCTCATTGAACGGACGCCAATATCAAAAAAACAAATTGCTGTTGCGGATGATATTGAAGAAGAAATTATTGAAACAGATAATATTCTGAATATTATCAAAGATGCTGATACAAAAAAAGAAATTGCAAAAACGGAAGAAAATCTTTCAGAAGAATTATTGCAGGAAAACCAATTAATGGATGCTGAAGAGAAAATATTTCCTGAAGAAAAAATTATAGAGGAAATAATCTCCACTGAAACAAATATTGAAAAAGAACTTCCTGCCGAAATTGATGAAAATAATAAAGCTGAAAGAGAAGAGCAGGTATTTGAATTCAATCTCTACGAATTGCAAATGCTCCATGAAACGAAAGACGAACCTTTAGAACAATTAATTAAAAATGTAACAGGTGTAGCGGTAAAGGAAGATGAAAACACCGCTGACCAGAAATTCTCTGAAAACCATACATTTTCTGAATGGCTGAAAATTATTTCAGGCGATTCATTGGGGAAAATTGTTGAGTTATCTGAAAAGCATAGGCCGATCCGCTTAAAAAGCACCTCGCATCAGCAGGCAGAAAAAGAATTTGATGAAGATGATGCACAAATACTGGCAGCTAAGAGTGTGCAGATGCATGATACCCTTATAACGGAAACATTGGCAATAATTCTTGCAAAACAGGGCAAGAAGCAAAAGGCAATTGAGATGTTGGAAAAACTGCGTTTGAAATACCCGCAAAAAAGTGCTTACTTTGCAAGCAAGATTGAAGAATTTAAATAAAAATTTATGTTTACATTTATAATTATAATTGCTTTAGTAATTTGTGTTATCCTCGGGTTTTTCATCCTGATACAAAACCCTAAAGGCGGAGGTATCGGAGGGAGTTTTGGTGGCGCTGCCAATCAATTATTTGGTTACAGTAAAAGCTCAGACGGGATAGAGAAATTTACATGGTATTTGGTAATAGCTGTTTTTGTATTATGCCTTACATCAGCAGCTTTTAAACCCTCTCAAACTGAACAGGTAAACAACCAATTATTACCTGAATCGCAGGCACCGGCTATGACAACTCCTGCTTTACCCGAAGAAGGTGCTGGTACAGATGGAGCGGGAACACCTGTAGAAGAAAATACAACGCAGGAAGAACTGCCAACTAAATAATAATATTTTAAAAATATAGCTAGGTGCGCTGCAAATTTTGCAGTGCATTTTTTTATGGAAACATTACGCACTTCCAAGTTGCAGAAATTGTACAAACCTTCTTTTAGCGACAGGAAAAATAGTTTCGGAAAAAGGGTAATATTTTTTGCAATGCAACAAATAAGTTGCAGGGTTGGGCAGATGTTTATGTTTTTTTATCAAATCTAATTTAATTGCCTCTTCGTAGTTATAAATTTTATCAGGATATGTTTCCAGGAAGACAGTTTTTAATCCACGGTATTTTTCAAACATGTTTTCGAAAATAGTTAATTCATAATGAAATACAGCAGTTTCTTTTTGAGGTTCAGCTTTTAATAATAAATAACCGATCTCATTATGAATAGGAACGATTCCTACAGAAGAAATAGTGATGTTATTTTCAACCTCTTCATAAATATCTTTTGCAATATCAATATGGCCTGATATACGGGGAATTGCGTACTCAACAATGCTATTAATTTCATCCATATAAGCATCATCATGGATCATTTTTTCATAATGTAGTTTAAATTTTTCGAAATCTAATTTATCAAGTTGTTTCGGAAATTGTTTTTCCACCTGTTCTGTATTTTCCTTTAAGGCAATAAGGTTTCGGTAATGAAATACAAGCTCGCTTAGAAAAGGATAAATTTTTTGTTCATTAAATTCTTTATACGCTGATTGCAGATAAGCGAGCAATACATATTTCTTATATTCAAAATCTATTCGTCCTTCTGTAACCCAATTTGCATTTAATGTTTGCATAGTAATTTTTTGTTAAGATGTTATTACAGGTTAATGTGTTGCAAAATATTAAGGAGTAATTCATACTTACTTTTTAATAGTGTGGGTTTTTTCATAATCCTGTATTATAATTTCAAGCAGCGGGTTATTTTCAGGTACATAGCCATCTTTCAGATCATATCCATAAAATTTCCCGAGATTTTGCCACCAGAATGCCGTGCTGCCACTCTTCGCCTCCTTCAGGATATCATACATACTCCTTCCTGTTTTTCTTTCTATTAATTCAAGCAAAACAGTTCCTTCAGTACGGCTCATATTCCTTAATCGGTCCTCAAATTTTTCCCGCAGATCATCTTCCAGTTGTTTTTTATATTTTTTTACATCTTTCTTTTTCATCTCCTGTTCAGCTTTTTCCAGTTCATTTAAAAGATATACTGCTGTATCAGCTATCGGATAAACTTTATTTACAATGTACTTATATCTGCTGTAATTGTAATTTTTCAGAGAGCGTTCTGTGATTGTAACTGTATCAAGCATAAAAGAATAAATAGTATCCTCATGCTTATCTTTTTTAAATATTCCCTGGGCATGAACATCGTTCATATTTGCGATAAGTATAACTGCAACACAGGTTAAGATATTTTTCATATCAAAAGTTTGTTCATAAAAACGAATTTAGTGCCAAAACAGTATTTACTCCTGTACAGCATGAATAGTATTTGTCATTTTATTCATAAGGTCCTTTGTATGCTCCTGCGCATTTTTCATCTCCTGTAACTCAATATTGCTCACAAATTCAAGTTTATTGTATTGTGTGTAATCCAAAAGAGGAAAGACTATATGTAGTTTTTTTTCTGCATTTACCCCCTTGTATACCCATGTAGGCACATACTCTACTTTCTCAATTTTAATTTTCCCGGTATTGAGATTTTTTGAAATGTGCAAATTGAAAATAATTCCTTCATCAGTAAAATTATCCTGCTGATTTGAAATAAAATTCCCCATTGAATAAGCTACAAAACCAGTATCAAGTGTTGCAGAATTTGTTTTGTAAAAATTTGCCGGTTGCAAAACATGGGGATGGCTGCCGAGAATAATATCTGCACCGTTATCAATTGCCCAGTTCACAAAATTATTTTGATACACTGATGGCATCCGCTGATATTCTTCACCGAAATGATAAAATACGCACACTAATTCAGCACCGGCCTTTCTTGCAAGCTGAATATCTTTTTTAATTAATGCTGAATCACAATAATTCGTGAGCCATGGTTTCCCCGGAGTAAGATCAATTCCGTTTGTAGAATAAGTGTAAGCAATAATTCCAATTTTAATCCCCTTTATATCTACAACACGGATAGAATCCCTGTCTTTTTGTGAAGCAAAAGAACCTGTATGAGGCAACTCTGTTTTATCAAGCACATCAATTGTTCTTAATATTCCTGCTTCATAAGTATCATTTGTATGATTGTTTGCAGTAACAATAAAATCGAACCCTGCTTTTTTTAATGCATCGGCATAATCATCAGGTGAATTAAATCTCGGGAATCCTGAATAAGGCAATCCTTTTCCACCGAATGTAGTTTCTAAATTTCCGATCAGGAAATCAGGTTTTTGCAACCAGGGAAGTACATATTCATAGCAGGGTAAAAAATTAAAAGTATCTGTTCCAACCTTTGCGTATTTACTTTGCGTACTATGACACATTAAATCACCAACGGATGAAATTTGAATTTGAACAATCGAATCTTCTGCAATTATTTTATCCGAAAAATTATTTTCCTGCGCATGATCACTTTTGGCAATGCATGCAATAAAACAAACTGTAATAAATGTTCCAACTAATATCTTCACTTATATTTTTTATCAAACATACGAAATCTGCTTAACCGCCGAATGGGTTTTCAACCGCATTCCTGTGAGATGTCGCAATATATAAACGAAAAAACCTGCACCGCTATGCGGCACAGGCATCTGAAAACTACAATAAAACCACTAAACTTTTTTCAGATATAAATAATCGAGATAATAAATAATCTTTAATGACAGCCCGTTTGATTGTGGAGTATCAAAAGTTTTAGAAACATTATCAAAATAATTATCAGCGCTAAGATCATCATATTGAAAAATATTATTTTTCCAGATCAAATTCATGTAGCTGCCGGGTGCAAATTCCCATGCATAAACAAAATCAACATTGAAAATATTAAAATTGAGATCGTAGTTTAAACCATCAAGGTCATCTGTATTAGCGATCTCACCATCATCAAGCAGAGTATAGTATTGAAGATAAACAACTTTTCCCCAATAATGCCTTGCTCTTGCAATTATATTCATTTTGGGTCCGAAAATAAATTTGGTTGAAATTTCATTATCAACATTTGTAATATTTCTTCTGCCGAAATAAATGATTGGATTATCATCAGCATCGTAGTCATAATCAACAAAACCAAAATTGCTGTGGTCTTTGCTAATATTTAAACTGTGTGCTATAGAAAATTTATCATTGATATTCCAATTTATATATTGCCCGCCACCAATGTATGGATCGTTTGGAATTGGGGACTCACCAGCATCAACACTCCAGTTAAATGTGAGATCTTTCCTGTAATCAGAACCTAACCACATATTTAAAAATACGAAGGATGGATGATGAAATTTATATCCCTCAAAACGGGGTTCATAATAATCATAGTAATAAATTGGTTTGGAGAAAATATTTGCGCCCGTGTTCCAAAAACTCTTTTTGAAATTACCGCTAAATCCAAGGCTGATACTCACTTCTTCATATCGCAAAGGCTCAACTTGTGTACGGTAATTTATATTTGCCCATGCATTATAATTTGAAAATTTACTGCTGCTATCCGGTGTATAATTATTGTAGTTTAATCCTAAAAAATTATTTGTGAAATTATTTCCGAATTGAATTCCCATATCATTGTGATCATATGTCTTCGTCATGAGTTCATGAGAGATATTGAAATTCCATCTGCCTGTAAAATTAGATACACCAACAGCATGGCTTGTTCCTGTTTCGGGTTTGTTATTTTTTATATTTTCATTTTCTTCACTTTCATCTTTTGGTTTATCATATACCTGGCTCACATTTCCAAAACCCCATAAATTCCATGTCTTTTTTTTGTTTGTGAGGTCATATAAAAATTGTGAAACATTTGCATCCCTATAAATTCCTTCACGGAGTGTATTCGTATTTGTGAAACTAATTTTAGAATTATTTTTTAATGCCTGCTCAAATACGATCATATTATAATTTGTAATTGGATTTGAAAGTATTTTTCTTGTTTCTCCTGTCTCCATACTTTCTTCTACAGCATATTCTTCTGCAGCAATGGCATTTAAAATACCAATGCCAAGATTTTTATCTGTGCGACCGGAAAATTTTGTTGCGTTATATAAACTTACTTCAGAAGGATTTTCAATAATTTCTTCATCAGCGCTTACCTGATCATAAACATCATAATACAAAAATGGCTGACCGCCAATTCTCCTTGAATAAAACATATTATAAGGAAGAAAATTAAACATCTGGCTGAATATTTCTACTCCCTCAGTAAAAAATGGACGGCGTTCATTAAATTGTTGTTCAAAAGGAGAGAGGTTTAATATTACATTATCACTTTGCACTTCACCGAAATTCGGAATCACTGTTGCATCAATTGTGAAGCTTTCATTAATCCCGTATTTGACATCGAGACCACCGTTTAAAATACTTTCTCCTGAGTATTCAACCGGATCATCATTAATGGGAGTCCATTGATATCCTGCATTTAAATAAGGTGAAAAAGATAAGCGCAGTGGTGGAGTAATATTTTCAAGATTTAATAGTGCCCCCCATTGTGCAATAATACCGTACACATTCGGATCAACCGGGCTCCATAAAATATATTCCCCTGTATTGTTTACGTTGCGGTTAAA
>JACMJP010000543.1 GCA_014380545.1 Chitinophagales bacterium
ACTATTAATATTTTACCATCAGGCTGTATAGCGATGCTCTTTCCTTCTTCTTCAGAGGGGCCACAGTTCTGCAAAAACCCGGCTGGCGATAAAGAGGAGTCTAATGATCCGTTTGCATTGAAACGCATTGATAAAGTATGATATAGATCAAACCAAAAAATACCATCATCGCTTTGAAGCCCCGTCGCAAGAATTTTTCCATCTGGTTGCTCAACTAATGAATTAAACCAGCCGACTCCAATCACATCAATCCCAATGTCCTCTTCGTAATAATGGACTATTCCACTATTACCAAATGTTGTATCCAGTGTTCCGGCTTGTGAAAAAATAGTTGTTGTTAAAACCATGGAAATAAGAAGTAAGAAAATTGTTTCCATAAATAATAGATTTAATATATAAGTTTATTTGTTTATTATTCAATAATTATTTTTTGTATTTGTGTTGCAAGATCACTTCCTGTAAATTCAATAAAATACATTCCTGCATTTAATTCTTTTACGTCAATTGTTTTTTCTGCATTTAATATTTGTGTTGAAATTAATTTTCCGGTTATATCATAAAGGTGAAAGGTGAGCGGTGAATGGTGAGTTTCATTTACCTCAATATAAATTTTATCGCTTGCAGGATTTGGATAAATCCCGATAGCTATCGGGACCATTGAAGACTCACCATTCACACCTTCTCTTAATGGCAATGTTATAAATTGTTCTATACTGCTCCATGCACTTGTTAGTGTTGCGCTGCATTGACTGCGCACACGATATTTATAAGTTGTGTTTGCTGCAAGTCCTGTAATTAATTTTAAATTAGTTGTTGCATTTACAGTTATCCATATGGGTGATGTGGAAGCACGGTATTGTACCTTATATTTTAATGCGCCTTCTTCTGCTGTCCAGTTTAATTTTGCTGTATTGGTTGTAATGTTTGTTGCAAATAAACCGGATGGCGGTTCTGTGCATGGGGCAGGGTTTTCAAGTATAATCTTATATATCACCGGATCTGCGTAGATATTGGTTGCTAACACCATCAGCTTGTTATCACTTGTTATTACAGCATTCCCATTCCCGTACATCATATCAAGCTCTTCGGTATTTGTGAAGTACCCTCCCGTGCCGAATGTTTCATCTATAGACCCGTCAGCATTAATGCGGAGAACAAATACACCCCTTACCCCAGTTTTAGAAATATTTCCTGCAATGAGTATTTTTCCATCTTCCTGCAAAACCATATCCATTGGGCTGGTATTGAAATCTTCAAATTTATAATAGATATAACCATCACTATCAAAACCTGTATCCGGGTTTCCGCTTGCATTATATTTTGCTAACACTATTGAAGTTCCGGTTGAATAATATCCAGCCTGGTAGATACTTCCTGTGTTTGTGGCTACTAATGCCCTGCCGGATGCGCCGGTAAAAGAAGAATAAGCAAATCCGCCTGCACCAAAGGAAGTGTTTAATGTTCCGTTTGCATTCAACTTTGACACCATAAGCCGGGATTCTGTTTCTCCCGGTGCTTCGTATCTTCCGCCAAGAAGCACTTTGCCACTTGGAAGGGAGATCATGTTAGCCAGAGACTGGTCACCCGGCGCCTCTATAGTTACTAACCCATCTGTACCAAAACTTTCATCCGGCAAACCATCAGTAGTCAGCCTTCCAAACATCATATCATCATATGTGTGATTATAACCTCCCGCAAGGATCTTTGAATCAGGAAGTAAAACCATAATTCCTAATTTATAAAAAAGAGAATCAGTGGAGAATGCAGTAAAGGCGGTACCTGAAGGACAGTCAGGTTCATCGCATGAAAGAACAGGATTTCCAAAGGCTGTATCACAGGAATAATCTGCATTAAAACGCATCATTATAGATTCATCATCAGGAGCATCACAGGTATAACAATAAACCCTGCTTTGTCCGAGGGTTAAAAGTTTTCCATCCGGCTGCAACGCCAACGAATAAATATTCTGATGTACATTGGAACAATCTTCAAGATACTCCTCTCCGCTCCCGTCATTATTTAGATGCAATACGGCGACATAATCAATCAGTAGAAAAAACTCATAATAAATAATTCCAAAAACTCCGCCTCCCGTATCTGCTATAATACCCGTGGGGTACGCATTATCATAAGAATTTGGAAGATTGAGTGTAAGATATCCGCCATCACCAAAAGTTGTATCAAGTGTTCCGGCTTGTGAAAAAATTGTTGTTGTAATTATTGAGGAGATAATAATTGAATAAATCTTTTTCATGCTTGAAGGTTTTTTATTGTGAAACAATAATTTGTTGTGAATAAATTTTATCATGTGTTTTCAGTTCAACTACATAAATTCCATTTGCAATATTTTTATTTAATTGAACTTGATGATTTAATTCCGCTGTATTTATTTGTTCATTATATATAATTTCACACAACATGTTTTTTATTTCAATAGAAATATTTTCATTTATATTTATTTCTGGAAGATCAATTGTAAATTCTCCGGAGTTGGGATTTGGATAAACATTCACCACTGACCATTCACCATTCACCCCTTCTCTTAATGGAAGAGTTGTAAATGTTTCAATGCTGCTCCATGCACTTGCAGGAACATCAGCACATAAGCTTCTTACTCTGTATTTATAAGTTGTGTTTGCTGCAAGCCCTGTAATTAATTTTAAATTAGTTGTTGCATTTAATGATATCCATACAGGTGATGTGGAAGCACGGTATTGTACTTTGTATTTTATTGCGCCTGCATCTGCGGTCCAATGTAGTTTTACTTTATTGGTTGTTATGTTTGTTGCAAATAAACCGGAAGGTGCTGCAGAACACTGAAGTATTTCATCATTTAAGTAACAGGCAATTATTATTTGATATTCTGATAGACTGCCTCCCAAAAGAATTTTATTATCCGGTAGAATA
>JACMJP010000544.1 GCA_014380545.1 Chitinophagales bacterium
CCTAAGCACCAGCATGTCCGGGGACATTCTTTACAAATATTTTCTATTTCTTCTTTTGTGCCTGAATTATTTTTTACAATATTGCCATAGGTTAACCAAATGGCATCTTTATTTTTTAAATTATTGAAATCATTTAGCGGAATAAAAAATGTGAGTGTGCTTTTGTCTTCTTCATCACTCTGTTTACTTAATTTGAATTCTGTCTTTCCGATGTGTAAAATATAAATATTACCACCAACATAAAATTGTGTAGTTGAAGAAAGAGAAAATTCTATTGTTTCGCCTTTTTGAATTACTTCTGCAATTTCTACAGTTGGGTTTTGTGCAAAAAGTTGTGGTGATAGCAATAAAACAATCAGGAATAAAAAGGAGGACAGGATATTTTTCATATAAAGTTTTTTAATTTTTTGTTATCCATATCTAATAATTTTATTCTTCCGGTAATTCATCCAAATCAGGTAAATCTTTTTTTCTTCCTGAAGCTTTTTTATTGATGCGCAAGTATTTCAAACTAATGCTGTTTATTTTGTTTGTTTCGGGCGTATCCAAAAGTCAATGTCACCTGTATTGCGAACATACCCATGCGATGCCATTGCATAAGCTCCCGCAATTAAATATTCAACCTGGTTTTTGTTTAGTAATACTATAAACTCCTTGCAGTCTTTCGTTAAGTTTATCACCATAAAGCAGTATGTCTTAAGAATTCCAATGCCTGTGATCTTTCAACAGGGCTTTTTGTGAGCCAGTATTCATATTCTTTTGGCTCCTCACCTGATTTATATTTATGTACAATTTTTTCCAGGGATTATGATTATTTAATGGAATATAAAAATAGTTAGATAATGGCACAAATAAAAATGGCAGTTGAGTACTATAGTTCTGAACATCATCCATTAGGGTAATTTGGAACTGAAGGCGACTAATGTATCTAATAGTTTTGCATAAGAGTGATTATACAAGAATTGATGTTTGGATCCATCGCATGAAATACTGGCTGGATAACGGTATTGAAGGAAATAAATTTTTTCATGCACATGCATGATGAAGCAACATCACATGAACTGAATGTTTATTTAGTTGATAAAATGAATAAGTGGTGCGGATTGAATTTGATAAGCCGAAGTTTTATACTAAAGACTCGGAATTGTTTGAAAAAATTATTTCTCAGTTTGCACAGGCAGCACAAAGCAACAGAGAACACAAACTACCGATATTGAGTATTGTTTAAGTTAAATATTTCTTATAATATTGTAAAAACTTTACTCTATGCAAATCAATATCATGTTGGAAGATGAAAACAAACAAGGTATCATCAATTTAAAAAATTTCATCGATAAGGCTTCTATAGATGGGATCGAACAAATTGAAATTGCGAGATCAGACCATGCAGATGACCAGATGGGGGCGGGTGCTATATTATCAACTATTACAGCAGTATTCACATCCGCAGAAAATCCAATAAATGAGTTGATAAAATGTCTTCAAAAATATGTAGATAATTTCCGTACTAAAATAAAAATTCCTGACGGTAAGGGAGGAGTAATAGAAATAAATCACGGTCGCAGTATGAAACCGGAAGAATTGAAGGCCTTGATAACAGCTATTCAACTAAGCAATTAAAATGATAGGTTTCGATTCGAATAATACAAAAGTTTTGCTTATTGGAACAAGTAAATTTCCAAATGATGTTTCAATAAAAGATATTCCTAATGTCGAAGTCAATATCGAGCTATTAAAAAAAGTCCTCACAAACTCTGAACTTGTTGGAATTCCCATAGAAAATATTAGTGTTTCACTCAATGAAGACAATAAGCAAATTCAAAAGAAATTATTAGAATTAGCAAAAGCTACAAAAACAAAAGATAGCACACTGCTGGTATATTATTCAGGGCACGGTATTATGAGTACCAGTGATTATGAATTGTATTTAACCACTATAGATACTACCACAGAATTATTAGAAATTGAAGGTATTAATATAGAAAATTTCAAAAAGTATATCAGACAGTCTTATGCAGGTAGAAAAATACTCATTTTAGACTGTTGTCATAGTGGACATATTATAGGAAGTATGGGTGATATGAGCAGCAAAATTCAATCAGAAATTAAAGGATTTGAAGGAACTTATGTAATGACCTCTGCTGCAGAAGACGCTCCCTCACTTTTTCCTCAAGACCAACCTGAGTTACCTACTAACTTCACAGGTAAGCTGGTTGAAATTATTGAGCAGGGTGTAGGAGATACAGAAGAAGAGTATAGCAGTTTAAGGGATATTTTCCGAGCAATTGAAACTGATTTCATTCAAAAGGGATTGCCCCGCCCGCAGCAATCAAATTTTAATACTGCTGACCAATTATTTTTTGCAAAGAATAGAAAATTTCTTTCTAAAAAACCGGAAGATGAAATTGCTTGGATAAAAGCTGCCAAACAAGAGAATAAAATGATCCTTCTTGATTTCATTGATGATTTTCCAAATAGTAAATATGTGGTAGACGCCACCATTCTTATTGCCAGATTTGAAGAGGATGAATTATGGAATGAAGCCCAGATGAAAAATACCATAAGCGGATATATAAATTTTAAATTTAAATTTACAGAAAGCCGATATCTTGAGGAAGCTAATAGTAAAATTCAGGAATTAAAGGGTAAAGAAAAAAATAAAAGTAAACCAACTGAAAAGAAAAAAATTGAGGAAGACCATATTGAAGAAGAAGAAATGGAAGAAGAAGAAATGAAGGAAGTTATTTATGAAAAAACAGTAAATGAAACAGATAATACAAAAACCTTCGATGTTAAAGAAGATGAAATATATGCTGAATTAGATAAAATACTTTTAATTGATGATACTGAAGAACAAGACATAGAGTTTGGAATACTGGAAAAAAAATATAGAGATCACAAGATTATACTGCTCTATAAAGCCGTGATGTATGGCCAAAAAAATTTAATTAAAAGGGCACAAACCGCTTTTAGCGAAGTTTTGAAATTATACCCACAATACGCAGATGCACATAATGTGTATGGTAGATTTTTAGCATATAATATAAAAGATATGCATGCTGCGCAATTAGCATTTGAAGAGTCCATAGTACTCGACCCTGCCAGCATAGATAATCTGACACAGTATGGTATTTTTCTGCGGGATGAAGTAGCTCAAATTGATAAAGCTGAAAAAATATTCAAGGATATTATTAAATTAAATCCGGCAAACGCAGAGGCTCATTTTCATATTGCTGTAATATACAGAACAAAAAAAGAATTCGAAAAGGCGGAAAAACATTTTATTACTTCTTTAAAATTTAATCCTGAAGCAGATTATTGTGAAAATGCAATCGGACTTCTTTATATAGATCATATGAATGATCCTGAAAAAGCTGCTCCGCATTTTTTAAAAGCATCTCAACTTGACCCGAAGCAAGGTACCTATTTTTATAATTGTGCGGTTGCTGCTTTAGATCTTGGTAAGCCTCAAGAAGCGAATTCATTTTATAAGAAGGCCAAAACAGCAGAAATTAAACATATTGATGAAGAGTTTGAAAAAACTATAAAACAAGAGCTTAAAGATTTTAAAACAAATACCCCTTCCGAATATCCAGAAGCTAACAGATCAGTGAATCCCATCATAAAATCAGAGTCATATGAAAGCACAGAAGACGATAACACCAGAATAATAGCAAAGTTTGCAGGCATAAATTGTATAAAGTATAAGGACAGGAATAGTGTTGTTTCATTAAGTGGAGCAATAAGTGAGGCTGAGTTGCTTGTGAGAGAAAATTCACTGGAACTGAAAACAGTGATAATGTCATTGAAAATGACTGGTATCATCAGTATTGAATACCTTGATGCAGCAGAACACAGCTCTCAAACATATAACTTTATAAAAATCAATTTTTCAAGATTTGAAAAAAAACCTCTGATCTGGGACAATTCATTAACTGTTCTCTTATATAAATTTAGTTTTTGGGGTGGAGCACCAACAAAAGAACTCTATAATGAATTAGTTTCATTGGTTAAAAAAAAGAAATTAAAAGTAGGATAAAAGACTTATAATAGGACTACATATTCCTCCTGTACTGTCCCCCCACTTCAAACAACGCATGTGTAATTTGGCCGAGCGAACAATACTTGCATGCTTCCATGAGTGCATCAAAAATGTTTTTATTTTCTATTGCAGCAAGTTGAATATTTCTTAAATGCTCCTGTGCAATATCTTTATTTTTTTCATGCAGGTTTTTTAATGTGGTTATCTGATTTTCTTTTTCTTGTTCCGTTGCACGAATCACTTCTGCAGGAATAATTGTGGGTGAGCCTTTGCTATTTAAAAAAGTATTTACCCCAATAATTGGATATTGCCCTGTATGTTTTAGTGTTTCATAATACAAACTCTCTTCCTGTATTTTCCCTCTTTGATACATTGTCTCCATTGCCCCCAATACTCCTCCTCTTTCAGTCATTCTATCAAACTCAATTAATACGGCTTCCTCAACAAGGTCAGTTAATTCTTCAATAATAAATGAACCCTGAATTGGGTTTTCATTTTTCGCTAATCCCAATTCTTTATTAATAATGAGTTGAATTGCCATTGCCCTGCGCACACTTTCTTCAGTTGGTGTTGTTATGGCTTCATCGTATGCATTTGTGTGAAGGCTATTACAATTATCATAAATTGCATACAGCGCCTGCAGTGTTGTGCGTATATCATTAAAATCAATTTCCTGTGCATGCAAACTTCTGCCGCTTGTTTGAATATGATATTTTAATTTTTGTGTTCTCTCATCTGCTCCGTATTTTAATTTCATTGCTTTTGCCCAAATCCTTCTTGCCACTCTGCCGATAACAGAATATTCCGGATCAATTCCGTTACTGAAGAAGAAAGATAAATTCGGTCCGAAATCATTAATACTCATTCTCCGTGATAAATAATATTCCACATACGTAAATCCATTCGCCAATGTGAACGCTAATTGTGTAACCGGGTTCGCCCCTGCTTCCGCAATATGATAACCGGAAATGGAAACCGAATAAAAATTTCTTACTTTTTTCTGAATAAAATAATCCTGCACATCGCCCATTAAACGCAAAGCAAATTCTGTAGAAAAAATACAGGTATTTTGTGCCTGGTCTTCTTTTAAAATATCAGCCTGCACTGTTCCTCTTACAACACTTAAAGTTTTTGCTTTTATAGTTTCATAAACTTCTTTTGGCAATACCTGATCACCTGTTACACCAAGGAGCATTAATCCTAATCCTGAATTTCCAGTCGGAATTTCACTATGATATTTCGGACGTAACTGTTCCCTTTCTTTATAAATCTCTTTTATTTTATTTTCAACTTCCTCAATTAAATTATTTTCCCGGATATACATTTCGCATTGCTGATCAATTGCTGCATTCATAAAAAATGCAAGCAACATAGGAGCGGGTCCGTTAATGGTCATTGATACGGATGTTCTCGGATCAGATAAATTAAATCCGCTGTACAATTTTTTTGCATCATCCAAACAACAAATACTCACACCGCTGTTACCAACCTTTCCATAAATATCCGGGCGATAATCAGGATCATTACCATAGAGTGTTACACTATCAAATGCCGTAGATAATCTTTTTGCAGGAAGCCCTGCACTTACATAATGAAATCTTTTATTCGTCCTTTCCGGTCCGCCTTCGCCGGCAAACATTCTTGCCGGATCTTCTTCTTCTCTTTTGAAAGGATAAATTCCTGCAGTGAATGGAAATTCTCCCGGCACATTTTCCTGCAATTGCCATTTTAAAATATCGCCCCATGCCTCATATTTCGGCAAAACAATTTTTGGAATTTGCAAATGCGACAAACTTTCTGTATGTGTTTTTATTTTGAGTTCTTTATCTCTTACTTTAAAAATATAATATTCACTTTTGTAAGAATCAACTTTCTTATTCCAGTTGTTAATTAAGTCTAAATTTTCACCATCAATTTTCTTTTCCCATTTTTTATACTCCCCTTCAAGTGCCTTTTTTAATTCAGCATCTGAAATAATTTGCTTTGTTTTATGGAGGGCAAATAAATTTTGTGCAATGTTCTTTTGCTCTTCTGCTTTTTTATCGTAGCTGCGGTTATTCTCTGATATCTCCGAAAGATATCTTGTGCGATGCGGTGGAATGATGAATATTTTTTTACTCATCTCATCCGTAATATGAAAATCTGAATTCAGATCAACTTTTGTTTTTTCTTTTATTGTATCCATTAAATGGCGATACAATTGATTTGTTCCGGGGTCATTAAATTGTGAAGCAATGGTCGCAAACACAGGCATTGTTTCCACATTTTTTTCAAATAACTTATGATTGCGCTGAAATTGTTTTCTCACATCCCGCTGTGCATCCTGTGCGCC